>NZ_CAUPYL010000087.1:0-10270 GCF_963515265.1 uncultured Frigoribacterium sp. | reverse complement strand
CGCGTTCGCGGCCCGCGTGGCCGCGGCCTTCTTGGCGGCGGCCGACCGGTCGGCTGCCGTCCGGGTCGAGGCGGGCTTGCGGCCGGCCGACGTGGTCCGAGGGCTCCTCGGGGCGGGAGAGGCGCCTCCTCGGGAGGGGGTCCGCTCGCGTCCCGTCTGCTCTCGCTGGCTGGTCGTGCCCTGGCCGGTCGCGCCTTGGCCGGGCTCGTCGACCGTCGCCACCCCGTCCGGTGCGTCCGTCGGCGTCGCCTCGTCGTCCATCTGATCCCCCCGGTGAAGCGTGTCCCCGCCGCCGCGCGTCGCCTCGTCGGGGTGCAGGGCACCCTCCTGGTCGTCGCGCACGGAAGCCATCGCACCACCGTACCAAGCGAGCGAGTCCGGCACGCCCGCCCTGAGGACGATCACGAAAGGGACACGACCTCGACCAGCACCTGCCGCTGAGCGAGTGCTCGCTGTAGTCTGGGCGAGCACGACGACGTGTCCACATCGAGTCCCGAGGGTGAACGCCGCCCGAACACCAGACGGAGGGGCGCCACAGACGGCGCCCGACCGCACCTCCCGGGGCACGACCCAGAAGCACGACCGAACACCTGTCCAGACCCGGGGCCCGCCCCACGGATCTCCGATCCGAGGTCCAGGCGGCGCACCGAGACGGCCCTCACCACCGGCCGGCACGGAACGACAGGCAGACGGCCAGCCCCACGAGGAGACAGACGTGAGCAAGACAGACAGCACCGCCCCCCAGATCGTGATCCTGGCCGCCGGCCTCGGCAGCCGCCTCGGTCGCTCGCTGCCCAAGGCGCTCACCGAGCTGAGCGACGGTCGCACCATCATGCAGCAGCAGTTCGACAACATCCGGTCGGCGTTCGGGCCCGACGCCCGCATCACCGTCGTCGTCGGCTACAAGTTCGAGCACATCGTCGAGGCGTTCCCCACCGCCTCCTTCGTCTACAACGAGCAGTACGACCAGACGAACACCTCGAAGAGCCTGCTGCGCGCGCTGCGGGCCAGCACGTCGGGCGGCGTCCTGTGGATGAACGGCGACGTCGTGTTCGACCCCGAGGCGCTGCGCCGTGCCGCACGCCAGGTCCGCGACGAGCAGTCGTTCGTCGCCGTCAACACCTCCAAGGTGTCCGACGAAGAGGTCAAGTACACGACCACCGCCGAGGGCTACATCGCACAGTTGTCCAAGCAGGTCGTGGGCGGCCTCGGCGAGGCGGTGGGCATCAACTTCGTCGCCAAGGCCGACAAGGCCGTCCTCATGCGCCAGCTCGCCAAGGTCGACGCGCAGGACTACTTCGAGCGCGGCATCGAACTGGCGATCGAGCAGAACGGGCTACTCTTTGAGCCCGTGGACATCTCCGACCTCTACGCCGTCGAGGTCGACTTCGCCGAGGACCTGGAGCGCGCGAACCTCTTCGTGTGACCGGGGTCCGCCCCGTCGGCCGGGATGTCCCCCGAGATCGAGGACACCCGTGAGCACAGCCCTGGCCGATCGACCCCGGCGCACCGGGGCCGCCCGGTACCGCCAGACGCTGTGGCTGCTGACCAGCCGTGACCTCAAGGTCCGGTACTCGACGTCCGCGCTCGGCTACGTCTGGTCGATCCTCGATCCGCTGGTGATGGCGGGGATCTACTTCTTCGTCTTCCAGGTGGTCTTCCAGCGGTCGGTCGGCGAAGATCCGTACATCGTGTTCCTGCTGAGCGGGCTCCTCCCGTGGATGTGGTTCAACGGAGCGGTCTCCGACAGCACCCGGGCGTTCATCCGCGAGGCGAAGCTGGTGCGGTCGACGAAGATCCCCCGGACGATCTGGGTCTTCCGCCTGGTCGGCTCGAAGGGCATCGAGTTCGCCCTGAGCCTGCCGGTGCTCGCCCTGTTCGCGGTGCTCGGCCGCGCCGAGCTGCACTGGCAGGTGGTCTTCCTGCCCCTCGCGATGGTCATGCAGACCGTGCTCGTCGCGGGAGTGGGGCTGATCGTCGCCCCCCTGGTCGTGTTCTTCCGTGACCTCGAGCGCGCGACCAAGCTCGCCCTCCGGTTCCTCTTCTACGCGTCGCCGATCATCTACGGCACCCGCGACCTGCCCGAGAGCCTGCACCTCCTCGCGGCCTTCAACCCGCTGAGCGGGATCTTCGGCCTCTACCGGTCCGCGTTCTTCCCCGAGCAGCTCGACCTGCTCGAGATCCTCGTCGGAGGCGGCATGTGCCTCCTCCTCCTCGCTGTCGGCCTCGTGGTGTTCCGGGCCAGCGAACGCGCCGTGCTGAAGGAGATCTGATGGCTCCCCCCACCGGCGACCAGCCCGTCATCCGCGTCGAGGGCGTCGGCATCCGGTTCCGCCGCAACCGCCGCGGGCGCCGCTCCTTCAAGGACCTCTTCTCCGACTCGAGCCGGCGGTCGCGCCCCGGCGAGTTCTGGGCCCTGCGCGACGTCTCGTTCGACGTCCGCGCGGGCGAGGCGATCGGGGTGGTGGGCCGCAACGGGCAGGGCAAGTCGACGCTGCTCAAGCTCGTGGCCGAGGTCATCCTCCCCGACACGGGGTCCGTCTCGGTCTCGGGAGGAGTCGCCCCCCTCATCGAGATCACCGGCGGCTTCGTCGCCGACCTCACGGTGCGCGAGAACGTGTACCTGACAGCGGGCCTCCACGGCATGCGCCGGGACGAGATCGACGAGCGCTTCGACGAGATCATCGACTTCGCCGAGATCGCCGCCTTCGTCGACACCCCGTACAAGCACCTCTCGAGCGGCATGAAGGTCCGGATCGCGTTCGCCGTCATCTCCCGGCTCGAGGAGCCCGTCATCCTCGTCGACGAGGTCCTCGCGGTGGGTGACAAGGCCTTCCGCGAGAAGTGCTACGGGCGGATCGAGCAGATGCTGGCCGACGGCCGCACACTGTTCCTCGTGTCGCACAACGAGCGCGACCTGAAGCGCTTCTGCGGCCGGGGCCTCTACCTCGACAAGGGCGAGCTGGTCTTCGACGGCCCGCTCGACGAGGCCCTCGCCCGGTACGCCTCCGATCATCCTCCCCGGCCCGCGGCGTAGCATCCGGTGATGCCCGATCGCCACGTCTCGCCCCGTCCCGCCGAGGACGATCTCGTCCGCATCGATCCCGACACCGGGTCTCCCGAGCCGTACCGGGCCGCGTCGCAGGGCGGCCAGGTCGTCGACTCGGCGTGGCTGCGTCGTCTCGACCGCCTCCTCGCCGTCCAGCGGCCCGTCGTCGTCAAGCACGTCGCAGCCCTGCGGCGTCGCCACCGCAAGGCCGACCCGGCCAAGCTGATCCGCATCCTCGAGCGCGAGTACCTGGCGGCCGTCACGTCCGGCGGGGCGGCCGTCGGGGCGAGCGCGGTCATCCCCGGCGTCGGCTGGGGCATCTCCCTCGCCCTCTCCGGGGTGGAGACCGCGGGGTTCCTCGAGGCGAGCGCCCTGTTCGCCCAATCCGTCACCGAGGTGCACGGCATCGCCGTCACCGACCCGGAACGCGCCCGGGCACTCGTCATGACGATGATGATGGGCGCTCCCGGCGCGACCCTCGTCCGGCAGTTCGCCGGGGAGGCTCTCGGCACGGCCCCCGCCCGCAGCGCGTTCTGGGGCGAGCTGGTCACGCAGAAGCTCCCCAAGACCGCCCTCAGCGGACTGACCGACACCGTCCGCAAGCACTTCGTCCGGCGCTTCGCCGCGTCGCAGACCGCCACGGTCCTCGGCAGGGCCGTCCCGTTCGGCATCGGCGCGGTCGTCGGCGGCACCGGCAACCACCTGCTGGGACGCAAGGTCGTCGGGAGCGCGAGGGACGCGTTCGGACCGGCTCCCGCCTCCTTCCCGGTCGAGCTCGGGGCCTGACGCACCTGCCGGCCCGACGGACCGCCTCGGAGTCGCCGTGCTGCGGGAGGTCGTTCCTCCCCCGACAGGGCTCGATCCACAGGGCGGAGCGGGAAGGGTCGGGGGTCCGGCCTACCGTCACGGCATGACCGTGACAGCTCCCCCCGCCTACAGCGTCCCCTTCCGTCTCGACCGCTCACGCGGGCCGCGGATCCTGCGCCTCGTCAACGACGGCAGCGAGACCGTGTCGTCCCTGAGGGTCACCCTGCTCGGCTCGGGCCTCCTGGTGCCCGTGAGCACCGGCACCCTGGCTCCCGGGCAGTCCCTGGCCCTGAGCGTCATCGGCCCCGAGCTCGTGGCAAGCTCGATCGCGGTGGTGCGGTGGTTCCGGCCGTCCCGGGACGAGTACCTCTGGCGGTTCAGCTTCTGACGGCGCGGGCGCGACGCTCCGCCACGTAGTCGGCAGCCGAGAAGGCCTCGAGCACGGGCGGCAGGTGATCGCCCGACATGCCGCCGACCAGCACGGCCGGGTCGACGCCGAGCACCGCGGCGAGTCGCACGATCGTGTGCAGGACGGGGTTGCCGACACCGCGCTCGATCTTGCCGTAGTTCGACACGTTCATCCCCGCGAGGTGGGCGACCTCGTCCTGGCTGAGCCCGAGGCGCTGACGCTCGCCGCGGACACGTTCACCGAAGAGCAGGGCAGCAGGAGACGACGGATCGGGCATGCCTCATGGATACGCCCCTCAGCGATGAGATGCCAGATCCTACACGCCTGGATGCCACAGACACGAGCGCTGCATGCCTCTCCGCTCGAGAACGCCGAGCCTAGGAGGCGGTCGTGCCGCCCGACGAGTCGGTGCCGGGCGCGCCGGCGTCCGACACACCGGTGTCCGACGCACCGGCGCGCCGGGCGAAGTCGTCCCTCCGCTCGACGAGCTGCAGCACCGCCTCCTCGAACCGCCGCGTGGCGGCCCCGGGAGTCGTGTCGCCGAAGTACCGGTGGACCCAGTGCTCGAGGCGTCGACGTGCCTCCGGGTCGTCACGGACGCGGTCGACCACGTCGACGACGTCGCCGGCCTCTGCGGCCCCGAGCCACTCGGCGGCTCCGAGGTAGCCCCGTTCGTCGACGTCCGCCTCGGCGGACGCCGGCCTCGTCACGAGGAGGGGCCGGCCCGTCGCGAGGCGGTCGTAGATCATCGCCGAGACGTCGGTGATGGCGACGTCCGCCGTCGTGAGCTGCCAGCCGAGCTGGGGGCTGGTGTCGTAGACGTGACCGGCTCCGGGCGTCGCCGCGTTCGCGGCCTCGATCGCCGACACCACGGCTTCGTGGGCGCGACGGTAGTCACGGTCGACCACCCCGCTGCGAGGGTGCGGACGGTAGACGAGCCGGTGGCGTCCCGACGCCAGCAGCGCCTCGGCCAGACGGACGCCGTGCGTCGCGATGGACCCGTAGGTGGCCGCCGGACGGTCGCCCTCCCAGGTCGGGGCGTAGAGCACGACGATGCGGTCGTCGGGCTCGAACGGGGGCGTCCCCGCAGCGTGGTCGGCCTGGGGTCGGCCGATGGGCACGGCACGACGGTCGAGGTCGTAGTCCCAGAGGGCGACCTCCAGCCTCGCCCGGGCAGCGTCGCCCGCGATGAAGGCGTAGTCGTAGGCCTTGAACTGGTTCGTGGTCATGTACATCTTGTCGCTCTCGCCGTGGTTGACGAAGACGTGCCACATGCGCCCGTAGCGCATCATCTGGAAGTTCTTGGCGTTCTGGTTGACGTACAGGGTCATCGCGAGGGGGTGCGAGTCGACGAACTCCTCCAGGTCGACGACCTGGCGTGCGTAGACGACAGGGACGGGCGACTCCTCGAGCAGGGCGAGCATGGCCCCCGGCGACCGCGCGACGATCGCGACGGGGACGGTCTCGGCGAGATGGGCCAACGGCGCGTACCACTGGCGGATCTGGTACATGTTCACGGAGGTGTCCGCGAAGTACACCGCGACGCGCACCGTCCCGGGCTCCGGCCGGCGTCCGTCGTCGCCGAGCTTCTCCAGGCGCCGACGCTGACGCCGTGACTTCCAGGCGCGCGAGGCCAGTCCGCTGGCGAGCGCGAGATCCCGTTTCAAGGGCACGGAGGGTCCTCCTGTGGTGCTGATGTGCCCGACGACCGTCGCGCACCGGGGTGTCCCAGGCTAGATCACCGGGGGTCGACCGGACCTGGACATGCGCAGGACCGTTACCCAACCGATGGACCGACGGCCACCCGGAGACGTGCGCCAGCCCTCGGCCCAGCCGCCGAACCAGGCCCTGAGGCGGGCCGGCGTCGAGGCCCAGCGCAGCACCTGCACCGCCGTCCAGCTGCCGACGTACACGGGGACGAGCGGCCACGGCAGGTTCCGCTTGGCGAGCCACACCCGGTTCCGGGCGTTGAGCCGGTGGTACTCGGCGTGGCGCGCGGGGTCGATCGCGGGGTGGTGCGCCACGAGACCGCCCTCGTACCGCACCCGGAGCCCCTGGGCCCACACTCGCCAGGCGAGCTCGATCCCCTCGTGGGCGTAGAAGTAGGGCTCTCCCCAGCCACCACAGGCGTCGAAGACCGCTCGTGGCATCACCGTGGCGCCCTCCCAGACCGAGAAGACGTCGCTCGCCTCGGCGGGGTCGCCCTTGCGCAGCCGTGGGATCCACCGGCGCGGCGACGTCGCTCCGGACGCGTCGACGACGCGGGGCTGCACGAGCCCCACGTCGCCTTCGCGCTGCATCAGGGCGACGGCGTCGGCCAGGAACGTCGGCGACGGGATGCTGGCGTCGTCGTCGAGGAAGAAGACCCAGTCGCCCGACACGCGCTCGGCGCCGCGGTTCCGACCAGCGGGGATGCCGACGTTCTCGGGGAGGGTCAGGACGGACACGCCCTCGGGCACGGGGCCGGGCCCCCCGCCGTTGCCGACGCACACGACGTCGACCTCGACTCCGACCTGGGCGAGGACGCTCTCCAGGCCACGACGCAGGTCGTCGGGCCGACGACCCTGCGTCAGGCTGACGACCCCGACACGAGGTGTCGACCGAGCCGCCTCGCCGCTCAGGAGCGGACCCTCTTCGACGCCATGATTGCCACGAAGTGGCCCACCAGGGCGACCACGGACAACGGCAGCAGCAGCGACACGAGCACGCGGTCCGCGAGGGGCTCGCCGACGACCAGCCCCACGAGGGCGGCGACGAAGGCGAGCATGGTCAGCTCGACGGAGTGGTAGAGGCGGTGGAACGGGACGAAGCGGGCGGCGGAACGGAGTCGCGACAGGAGCCGCCCGCTGGGGACGGTCGCGCCGCCGCGCTTGTCCTCGAGGCGGGTCAGGCCGGCGTTGGCCCGGGCCACGTGCACCATGTCGTTGAGGGCCTTGTTGAGGACGATGACGAGCGCCAGCGCCGTTCCCAGCGTCGTCCAGAGCCAGTCCGCGGGCACGTCGAACGGCCAGCCGGCCGCCCGGACCCCGAGCGCCACGGGGATGAGGGCCTCGGTCGAGTAGTGCCCCACCTTGTCGAGGAACACCCCGGCCGGCGAGCTCGTCCCCCGCCACCGGGCGACCTCGCCGTCAGAGCAGTCGACCAGCATCTGCAGCTGGCCGAGGACGAGGGCCAGCATCGCGCCGCCGATGCCGGGCACGAGCAGCGCCGCGGCGGTGGCCCAGCCCGTGAGGATCATGAGCCCGGTGACGCCGTTCGCGGTGACGCTCGTCTTGAGCAGCCACCACGTGAGGTAGGGCGAGACGTCGCGCAGGTAGAGCGAGGCCGTCCAGTGCTCGGCGTTGGCGCGGCTGCGGACCTCGGGCGGCTGGGCCACCCGTCGCAGCTCGGCGATGGACGTGGGACGCGTGGGCAGCGCGGTCATGGCGTGAGGCTATCTTCCCGTGTGCGCGGTGATGTTCCCCGTCAGGTCGAGGAACCCGGCCACGAAGCCGAGCCCCCAGCCGAAGTGGATGGAAGGCAAGACTACGAGAAACCACAGCCGCGTGCGGAGACCGTCGCCCC
This sequence comes from uncultured Frigoribacterium sp., assembly GCF_963515265.1. Classification (NCBI taxonomy): domain Bacteria; kingdom Bacillati; phylum Actinomycetota; class Actinomycetes; order Micrococcales; family Microbacteriaceae; genus Frigoribacterium; species uncultured Frigoribacterium sp. The sequence goes on along the minus strand of NZ_CAUPYL010000087.1, from coordinate 2,441 downwards.
GGGCCACGAGGACGGCGGCCAGCACCACGAACGCGACGTAGAGACCCGGCACGACGAGCCCGAGCAGGGCCCAGGCCGCCGCCGTCCCCGTCAGCGCGCCGACGAGGCCCACCAGCCCGGCCAGCACGCCCAGGGCGACGCCCACCACCATCGCGGGCGGCACGAGGTAGCGGAGCGTGTTGGCCTTGGGGAACCGCCGCGCGAGCTCGCCGCGCCACAGCCCCGTGGCGACGAACTGCCGGGCGAGCTTGCGGAGGCTGGGTCGCGGACGGTACGTCACCACGAGGTCGGGCGTGAACCAGACGGTGCCCCCGGAGGCGCGGAGCCGGCGGTTGAGCTCCCAGTCCTGGCCGCGCTTGACGCCCTCGTCGAACAGGCCCACCTCGAGGAGGCGGTGGCGCAGGAACACGCCGAGGTAGGCGGTCTCGGTCGGCCCCTCCGCACCTCCGACGTGGTGGGGGGTGCCGCCGAGCCCGACCCGGCTGCCGTACGCGCGGGCCACGGCCTTCTCGAAGGGCGTGCGCCCCTCGGCCAGCATGATGCCGCCCACGTTGTCGGCGCCGCTGCGGCGCAGTGCGTCGACGGCCAGCCGCGTGTACTCCCGCGGGAGCACCGAGTGCGCGTCGACCCGCACCGTGATCGGGTGGACGCTGGCGCGGATGGCCACGTTCAGGCCCGCCGGCGTCGAGCCGACCGGGTTGGGCAGGGTGCGGATGCGGGGGTCGGCTGCCGACATGGCCGCGACGACCTCGTTGGTGCCGTCGACGCTCGGCCCGAGGGCCAGGAGGACCTCGAACGGCCCCTCGTAGTCCTGGTCGACGAGGCTCTCGACCGCGGCACGGATCTCTCGCTCCTCGTTGAGCACGGGCATGACGTAGGACACGCCGGGCGCCGGGCTGTCGGGGAAGGTCATGGAGGGGCCTCGGGATGCGGCGCTGACGCGCTGGCGGACGAGACCGGAGCCCCGCGGAGATCCCGCCGAGCCTACCAAGGCCACAGGGCGGACCGGGGCCGCAGCTGCCCCGGTCCGCCCTGAGGAGGAGCCGTGTCGTCCCCGAGGTCAGCTCGTGAGCGTGTCCAGGGTCACCTGGGCGGTCGCCTCCGCGCCGTCCCGCACGTACGTCAGCTCGGCCGTGGCGCCCCCGGCGAGGAACCGGACCTGGGCGGTCAGGTCGGTGCGGCTGGTGACCGCGATGCCGTTGAACTCGGTGACCACGTCGCCGGCACGCAGGCCGGCCTCCTGGGCCGCGCCTCCCTGGCTGATCTCGACGATGAGCGCTCCGACGCGGTCGGCGCCCTGCGCCGTGGCCGCGTCGTCGACGCTCGCGCCGAGGAGCCCGTGGGTGGCGCTGCCGTTCGCGATGATCTCCTTCGAGACCCGCTGCACGAGGGCGGAGGGGATGGAGAAGCCCACGCCGATGCTGCCCGAGGACGAGCCGGAGCTGGCGATGGCGACGTTCAGGCCGATCAGGTCGCCCTTGGCGTCGAGCAGCGCGCCGCCCGAGTTGCCGGGGTTGATCGACGCGTCCGTCTGGATCACAGGCAGCGAGATGACGCTGCTCGCCTGGTTCTGGGTGCCCCCGTCGCCGTTGTTGAACGAGAACGGGCCCTGGCCGTTGTTGTCGCCCTGGTCGCCCTGGTCGCTGCCGTCGCTCGGCGCGGCCGAGGACTGGACGGTGATGCTGCGGTTCAGGGTCGACACGATGCCGTCGGTCACGGTGTTCGAGAGCCCCAGCGGCGCCCCGATGGCCACGGCGGTGTCGCCCACGTTGAGCGCGGACGAGTCGGCGAAGGTGATGGGCTTGAGGCCCGTGGCGTCGACCTTGAGGACGGCGAGGTCGACCGTGGGGTCGAGGCCGACGACCTCGGCGGGCAGGATGTTGCCGTCGCTGAGGGTGACGGTCACCGTGCCGGAGGCGCTCGCCCCGTCGAGGGTGACGACGTGCGTGTTGGTGACGATGTAGCCGTCGTCGGAGACGATGACGCCCGACCCCGTGCCGCCCGACGACCCGCTCGCGACGTTGATGGTGACGACGGACGGCGTGGCCTTGGCGGCGACGGCCGTGATGGCCGTGGCGTCGTCGTAGTCGTTCACCGTGAGCTCACGCGACGGGCCGCTCGAGGCCGTCGTGCCGCCGCCTCCGTCGGCGACCACTCCTCCCACGACGCCGCCGAGCGCGCCGCCCGCGATCAGGCCGACGGCGAGGGCGGCCGCGAGGACGCCCTTGCCGCCGCGGCGCTTCGTCGTCGTCGAGGTGGGAGGCGCCCAGGAGGCGGCACCCTGCGGTGCTCCGCCCGCTGCGGGCCGCCCGAAGGCGTCCGTCTGCGGCGACGACGCCTGCGCGTACTGCGACCCCTGCTGGTACGACGAGGGCTGCTGGTGGGGACCAGGCTGCTGGTACGACGCAGGCTGCTGGTAGGAACCAGGCTGCTGGTACGAC
>NZ_CAUPYL010000086.1:0-10281 GCF_963515265.1 uncultured Frigoribacterium sp. | reverse complement strand
GGCCAGCACGCAGGAGGCGGCGGCCTGGCTCGCCTCCTCGTGGCCCGACCGCTGGGAGTCGCTGACCCGCGCGTGGCTCGCCTCGCTGCCGGCCGAGATCCTCGCGGTGCTGCACGAGCGCGTCGAGACCTCGTGGGGCGAGCCGCTGTCCGAGTACGCGCGCTGGGCCTACCCGGCCGGCGACGCGTGGATCCCCGAGCGCCTCGCGGTCTTCGCCCGGGCGGCCGAGCTGCTCGGGCTGACGAGCGGCCAGGCCCCGACCCGCGCGGCCGTCTCGCTGCTGCGCGAGGGGCCGGAGGCGGCCAGGGCCCGCGTCGCCGACCTGCTGCCCGACGCCATCGAGCAGGTCTACCTGCAGCACGACCTCACCGTCGTCGCGCCCGGCCCGCTGGCCCCGGGGCTGGACGCCCGCCTCCGGGTCATCGCCGACGTCGAGAGCGCCGGCCTCGCCGCCACCTACCGCATCACCGAGGGCGGCATCCAGCGCGCCCTCACCGCCGGCGAGACGGCCGACAGCCTGCGGTCGTTCCTCGACGGCATCAGCCTCACCGGCGTCCCGCAGCCGCTCGACTACCTCCTCCAGCAGTCCGCCGAGCGGCACGGCCGGTACCGGGTCGAGCGCGTGGTGGGCAGCGCCGACCTGCCTGCCGGAGCGGTCACGGTCGTCAGCTCCGACGAGCGGGCGAGCGTCGACACGCTCGAGGTCGACCACGCCCTCGCGCCCCTCGCGCTGCAGCGGGTGGACGCCGGTCGCGTCGCCACGACATTCGACCGCGACACCGTCTTCTGGGCCCTCAGCGACGAGCGGTACCCGGTCGTCGTGGTCGACGACGGCGGCGAGGCGACTCCCCCGGCGCGACGCCGCCTGCACCGGCCGACGCCCGTGCCGCCGCGCGACGCGGTGCGCGACATGGTCGAGCGGCTCACCGCGGGGAGCGAGGCCAGCAGCGAGACCACCGACCGCGCCTGGATCACCCGTCAGCTCGACGCCGCGGTCAAGGGCCGCCTGACCGTCACCATCGCGATCGCGATGCCCGACGGCAGCACGAGCCAGCTCGAGATGGAGCCCACGGGCGTCGGCGGCGGACGGGTGCGCGGACGCGACAAGAAGTCGGACGTCGAGCGCACGCTGCCGCTGTCGCACGTCGTCTCGGTGTCGAGCTCGGCCTGAGTCGCACCCAGGCAGGGCGCGCCTAGACTCGACCCTCATGACCGGCCCCCTGATCGTGCAGAGCGACCGCACCGTCCTGCTCGAGGTGGCGCACCCTCAGGCTGAGGACGCGCGCCACGACCTGAGCGTGTTCGCCGAGCTCGAGCGCGCCCCCGAGCACGTGCACACGTACCGCATCACGCGCCTCGGCCTCTGGAACGCGCGCGCCGCGGGCCACACCGCCGACGACATGCTCGGCACGCTCGAGAAGTACAGCAAGTTCCCCGTGCCGCAGAGCGTCACGGTCGACGTGGCCGAGACGGTCGCCCGCTACGGGCGCATCGTCATCGAGCGCGACGGCGAGACCCTCGTGCTGCGCGGCACCGACGACGCCGTGCTGCGCGAGGTCACGCGCGTCAAGAAGATCGGCGAGCTGCTCGGCGTGCGGCGGAGCGACACCGTGTGGGAGCTGCTCCCCTGGGCTCGCGGCGAGATCAAGCAGCAGCTGGTCAAGCTCGGCTGGCCCGCCGAGGACCACGCCGGCTACACGCCCGGCACCCCGCACGCCATCGAGCTCGACCAGACCGACTGGCAGCTGCGCGGCTACCAGCAGCAGGCCATCGACGAGTTCTTCTCGGGCGGCTCGGGCGTGGTCGTGCTGCCCTGCGGCGCCGGCAAGACGCTCGTGGGCGCCGGGGCGATGGCCGCCGCCGGCACGACCACGTTGATCCTGGTCACGAACACGGTGAGCGCACGGCAGTGGCGCGACGAGCTGCTGAAGCGCACCTCCCTGACCGAGGACGAGATCGGCGAGTACTCGGGCTCCGTCAAGGAGGTCAAGCCGGTCACCATCGCGACGTACCAGATCCTCACCGCCCGCCGAGCAGGCAAGTACACCCACCTGTCGCTGCTGGACGCCCTCGACTGGGGCCTCGTCGTCTACGACGAGGTGCACCTCCTGCCGGCCCCCGTCTTCAAGCTCACCGCCGAGCTGCAGGCGCGCCGCCGCCTCGGCCTCACCGCCACCCTCGTGCGCGAGGACGGCCGCGAGGGCGACGTGTTCAGCCTGATCGGGCCCAAGCGGTTCGACGCCCCCTGGAAGGAGATCGAGGCGCAGGGCTACATCTCGCCCGCGAGCTGCTTCGAGGTCCGGGTCGACCTGCCGCAGCAGGACAGGCTCGAGTACGCGGCCGCCCCCGACGACGAGCGCTACCGCCTCGCCGCCACGGCGCCGGCCAAGCTCGACGTGGTCAAGCACCTCGTCGAGCGGCACGAGGGCGAGCAGATCCTCGTGATCGGCCAGTACCTCGACCAGCTCGACCAGCTCGCCGAGGTGCTCGACGCCCCGACCCTGACGGGCGCGACGCCTATCGACGAGCGCGAGCGCCTGTTCCAGGCCTTCCGCTCGGGCGAGATCAAGGTGCTGGTCGTCTCGAAGGTGGCCAACTTCTCGGTCGACCTGCCGGAGGCGACGGTCGCGGTCCAGGTCAGCGGCTCGTTCGGCTCGCGGCAAGAAGAGGCGCAGCGGCTCGGGCGCCTGCTGCGGCCGAAGAAGTCGGGCCTGCCCGCGTCGTTCTACACGCTCGTCAGCCGCGACACGGTCGACCAGGACTTCGCCCAGAACCGTCAGCGGTTCCTCGCCGAGCAGGGCTACAGCTACACGATCCTCGACTCCCCGGTGCTGGCCGCGTGAGCGGGCCCGAGCTCGGGCCCGGCGACGTCCCCCTCGGCGACGACGAGCTCTGGCGCGACGGCCTGCGCCGCGTGTTCCTGGCCGACCAGTCGCCGTGGGCGGCCTTCGGGCCGTTGGTCGCCTCCCTCGACCACGAGGCCGTCGAGTACCGGGGCCAGCGCTCGCGGACCGCGCCGTGGGACGACACGGTCGTCGTCTCGGTCGAGCGCACGTACGAGGTGCAGGGCGGCCTGCACGCGGGCGCGAGCCTGAGCGTCGTGACCTGGACCCGCGACCCCGAGGTCCTCGAGCGCAGCGACCTGCTCGCGGGCTCCCCCGTCGTCGACCACCTCTACGCGGGCCTCAGCGCGCTCGGCGAGCTGGACGACGCCGAGGAGGCGCGGGTCGTCACGGCCCCGGTCGAGCGGTTCCCGGGATGGGAGATCGCCCGCGCCTCCGGCTACACGGCCGTGCTCGAGCAGCGCGACGGCGTCGCCTTCACGCTCGCGGTGCCGGACGAGCTGCTCGAGCTCACGACGCGCATCGCGCTCGTGCCGAACACCGAGTGGGACGACGCGGGCCACTGACGGTCGACTGACGGCTCGCTGACGGCGCGCTCGCTGCTAGCACGCGGTCGGCGCACTCACGACTCACAGGCAACACCGAGGGCGCGGACAGATACTGGGGGCATGAGCGACGGCCCCAAGATTCTCATCGTCGATGACGAGCCCAACATCCGCGACCTGCTGACGACCAGCCTCCGGTTCGCCGGCTTCGCCGTGCGAGCGGTCGGCAACGGCGCGCAGGCGATCTCCGCGGTCCTCGAAGAAGAGCCCGACCTGATCATCCTCGACGTCATGCTGCCCGACATGAACGGGTTCGGCGTCACCAAGCGCCTCCGATCGTCGGGCTACACGTCGCCCATCCTGTTCCTGACGGCGAAGGACGACACCGAGGACAAGATCACGGGCCTCACCGTCGGCGGCGACGACTACGTGACGAAGCCGTTCAGCCTCGACGAGATCGTCGCCCGGATCAAGGCGATCCTCCGCCGCACCATGAACGAGGACGAGGACGCCATCATCCGCGCCGGCGAGCTCACCATGGACCAGGACACCCACGAGGTCACCATCGGCGAGACCGCGATCGAGCTCAGCCCCACCGAGTTCAAGCTGCTCCGCTACCTCATGCTGAACCCCAACCGCGTGCTGTCGAAGGCCCAGATCCTCGACCACGTGTGGGAGTACGACTTCAACGGCGACGCCGGCATCGTCGAGAGCTACATCTCGTACCTGCGTCGCAAGCTCGACCAGTTCTCGGCTGAGCCGATCATCCAGACGAAGCGCGGCTTCGGCTACATGCTCAAGGCCGCCAAGGCCTGACGCGCAACGATCACCGGTGGCGCCCGGGGGCCTCGGCTCCCAGGCGCCACCGGTATCTTCGCTTCTCATGCACGAACGCCTGTCGCAGTGGTGGAACGAGATCTCCATCCGCACCAAGATCACCGGGATCACGGTCACCCTCGTGACCCTCGGTCTGCTCGTGGCGGGCCTCGGCACCATGACGGTGCTCAGCACGTACCTCTACGGCCAGGTCGACCTGTCGCTCAAGTCGGCCGCCGAGACGTTCTCCGGGGCGTCGCAGAGCGCCACGAACGCGCAGTCGTGCACCGTCACCTTCGGGGCGACGAGCAGCAGCTTCGTCGCGCTCTTCCGTGAGGACGGCACGCGCATCTGCGACAACGCCGACGAGCTGCAGGGCGGCACGGGGCCCGACCTCTCGGCCGTCGACCTCCCCAAGGCCGGCACCACTGCCGAGCCGATGAGCGTGTACAACTCCGACCACGACCAGCAGTGGCGCATCTACGCGTTCGACAAGACGCTGACGCAGCGCGACCAGACGACCGGCATGGTCGAGCAGATCGACGCCACCATCGTCACCGGCACCAACCTCGCCAGCACGAACGCCGTCATCGGGCGCTTCAGCGGCATCTTCCTGGGCTTCGGCGTCTCGGTCATCGTGCTCGGCGCCGCCCTGACGCGCCTGCTCGTCACGTCGACCTTCTCCCCCCTGCGCGACGTCGAGGCCACGGCCGCGCGCTTCGCGGACGGCGACTTCAGCCAACGCCTCGACTCGACGACGCCCAACACCGAGGTCGGCAGGCTGAACCGCTCGCTCAACACGATGCTGAGCCGGATCGACTCGGCCTTCGACGACCGGTCGCGGACCATCGACCAGATGCGGCGCTTCGTCGGCGACGCCAGCCACGAGCTCCGCACCCCGCTCGTCAGCCTGCGCGGCTACGCCGAGCTCTACCGGATGGGCGCGCTGACCAAGCCGGAGGACGTCGCCCAGGCCATGGACCGCATCGAGAAGGAGGCGATCCGGATGGGCGTCCTCGTGCAGGACCTCCTCGCGCTGGCCCGTCTCGACGAGTCGAAGCCGCTGGAGCTCGGCCCGGTCGACCTGGTCGCCATCGCCCGCGACTCGGCCCTCGACACGATGGCGTCCAACCCCGACCGCGACATCGCCGTGGTCGTGCACGACCCGGTCGTCAGCGACGGGGCCGACGAGCTGCCCGTGGCCGACCTGTCGGCCGTGCCGGACGACGCGGTCGCCGTGCCGCCCGGGTCGACGGGGGCGATCTCGTTCGCGGGTGCCACCCTCGCGCGCCTCCGTGGGCTGCGGGCCCGCGCCGTGCGGGCAGGCGAGCCGGTCGGCGACGAGCAGTCCGGCGACGCGTCCGGCCACGGCCCGCAGGCACCGGCCGTGGTGCTCGGCGAGGAGAACAAGCTGCGCCAGGTGATCACGAACCTGATGGGCAACGCGATGCGCTTCACGGAGCACGACAGCCCGATCGAGCTCGCCGTGCAGTCCGACCCGGGCCGTGGCGTCGCGACGATCGACATCGTCGACCACGGCGAGGGCATCCCGCCGCAGATCCGGGAGAAGATCTTCCAGCGCTTCTGGCGTGCCGACTCGTCGCGCACCCGCGACACGGGTGGCTCGGGCCTCGGTCTGGCCATCGTCTCCGGCATCGTGTCGGCCCACGGCGGCAGCGTCGACGTGTTCGACACCCCCGGAGGCGGTGCGACCTTCCGCGTCGCGCTGCCGCTGTTCCCCGACGCCGGCAGTGCCGGCAGTGCCGCCGGGGCTGCTGGAGTTGCCGCTACGGCCGCCCCTGCCGCCGAACAGCCGCCCACGACGCCCGCCTCCTAGCCGCTCTGCCGGGGTCGTACCCGTAATTTTGCGCGTGATCCGTCGTCCGAACGCCGCAGAAGCCGTTCACCGAGGCCTGCGCCGCACGGATCACTCTCGCTTGGCGGTCCCACGACCCTCAGAGCGGTGCGGCGCAGCCGCGGCCCCTCTCCGCTCACGCGCCCACCCGTGATCCGCGAGCGATCCGTCGTCGGGGCACCGCAGAGGCCGGTCGCCGAGTCTCGCGCCGCGCGGATCACTCTCGCTTTGCGACCGACCGCCCCCACATCGGTGCGGCGCAGCCGCGGCCCCTCTCCGCTCACGCGTCCAACCCGTCATGTGCGCGTGATCCGCACGATCCGAGCCGCGCCTCCTGCTCGGACACCGACGCAGCACGCGGATCACTCTCAAATTACGGGGGGATCCGCACATGCCGACCGGCGAGCCTGCTGTACCCGAGAATCTGGGTACTGCAGGGCCCGCGAGCACGCTGCGGTCGGGTTCTGCGGCTCCCCCGCACGCGTGCGCGACCCGCAGCCCCGCACAACCCGACCTGCTCGCATGCAACAACGGGTTTTCCCACTTTTGCGAAGCGCGAGGACGCCGTCTGGTCGGCATTTGCAGAAGAGCACGCACGCAAACACGCACACACGCACGCAGACGCGCACGCGCACACACACGCACGCACGAACGCCGAAGGGCGGCTCCCCCGGAGGAGAGCCGCCCTTGCGGTGTGACTGGCGCGGTCGTGGACTAGAAGTCCATGCCGCCCGAGGGGTCGCCGGCCGGGGCCGGGTTGCGCTCGGGCTTGTCGGCGACGACGGCCTCGGTGGTGAGGAACAGACCAGCGATGGAGGCGGCGTTCTGCAGGGCAGAGCGGGTCACCTTGGCCGGGTCGATGATGCCGGCGGCGATCATGTCGACGTACTCGCCGGTCGCGGCGTTCAGGCCGTGTCCGACGGGCAGGCTGCGGACCTTGTCGGCGACGACGCCGGGCTCCATGCCCGCGTTGAAGGCGATCTGCTTCAGCGGAGCGTCGATGGCGACGCGCACGATGTTCGCACCGGTCGCCTCGTCGCCCTCGAGGTGCAGCTCGGCGAGAGCGGTCTTGCCGGCCTGGATGAGGGCCACGCCACCACCGGCGACGATGCCCTCCTCGACGGCTGCCTTCGCGTTGCGGACGGCGTCCTCGATGCGGTGCTTGCGCTCCTTGAGCTCGACCTCCGTGGCCGCGCCGGCCTTGATGACGGCGACGCCGCCGGCGAGCTTGGCGAGGCGCTCCTGGAGCTTCTCGCGGTCGTAGTCGCTGTCGGTCGCCTCGATCTCGGAGCGGATCTGACGGACACGGCCCGCGATCTGCTCGGGGTCGCCGGCGCCCTCGACGATGGTCGTCTCGTCCTTGGTGATGACGACCTTGCGAGCACGGCCGAGCAGGTCGAGCGTCGCGTTCTCGAGCTTGAGACCGACCTCCTCGGCGATGACCTGGCCACCGGTGAGGATGGCGATGTCCTGCAGCTGGGCCTTGCGACGGTCGCCGAAGCCGGGGGCCTTGACGGCGACCGACTTGAAGATGCCGCGGATCTTGTTGACGACCAGGGTCGCCAGCGCCTCGCCGTCGACGTCCTCGGCGATGATGAGCAGCTGCTTGCCGCTCTGGATCACCTTGTCGACGACGGGGAGGAGGTCCTTGATGTTCGAGATCTTCGAGTTGACGATGAGCACGTAGGCGTCCTCGAAGACGGCCTCCTGGCGCTCGGGGTCGGTCACGAAGTACTGCGACAGGTAGCCCTTGTCGAAGCGCATGCCCTCGGTCAGCTCGAGCTCGGTGCCGAAGGTGTTCGACTCCTCGACGGTGACGACGCCCTCCTTGCCGACCTTGTCGATGGCCTCGGCGATGAGCGCGCCGATGGTGGGGTCGGCGGCGGAGATCGAGGCGGTGGCCGCGATCTGCTCCTTGGTCTCGATGTCCTTCGCGTCGGCGAGGAGCTGGGCCGAGACGGCGGCGGCGGCCTTCTCGATGCCGCGCTTCAGCGAGATGGGGTCGGCGCCTGCGGCGACGTTGCGGAGGCCCTCACGGACGAGCGCCTGGGCGAGCACGGTGGCGGTGGTGGTGCCGTCGCCGGCGACGTCGTCCGTCTTCTTGGCGACCTCCTTGACGAGCTCGGCACCGATCTTCTCGAACGGGTCGTCGAGCTCGATCTCCTTGGCGATGGAGACGCCGTCGTTCGTGATTGTGGGGGCGCCCCACTTCTTCTCGAGCACGACGTTGCGGCCGCGCGGGCCGAGCGTGACCTTCACCGCGTCGGCCAGGATGTTCAGGCCGCGCTCGAGGCCACGACGGGCCTCTTCGTCAAAAGCAATGATCTTAGCCATGTGTTTCCTCGTCCCTCCCGGACGTCATGAAGCAGAAGCATTGGCACTCACCAGCGGCGAGTGCCAAGGACGATTCTGGCACTCTCACCTATGGAGTGCAAGTGAGCCCCGCACCTCGTGACGCCCTGCAGGGGTCAGGCCGGACGGACGCTCTCCGCCTGCGGCCCCTTGTCGCCCGTGCCGACCTCGAAGACGACCGCCTGGCCCTCCTCGAGGACCTTGTAGCCGTTCATGTCGATGGCGGAGTAGTGGACGAAGACGTCCTGTCCGCCGTCCGTCACGGTGATGAAGCCGTAGCCCTTCTCCGCGTTGAACCACTTGACGGTGCCCTGTGCCATGGTGTCGTTCCCCTTGCTGTGCTCTGGTGCGGCGCGTGCGGTGGTGCCAGTGCCGGGACCAGATGCTAGCCAGGGCGCACCAGCCCGCAGAAGGCCTCGGCGCAGGGTTAACCCGCTAGAAGTGACGAATTCACACGTTCCGCAACGGGGCGGCAACACGACCGCAACGGGACGGCAACGAGGAGGCGCGCCTCAGGGCGTGTAGTCCGCCCCCAGCACCGCGGTCACCGACGAGTCGGGGAACGCGTCGCTCAGCTCGACCGTGGTCGTGCCGAGGTCGCGGGCCACGCCGAGGGCCACGGCCTCGTCGGCCGCGTCGGCGTAGTAGACGATCGTCGTGGGCACGGTGCCGTCGGCGTTGCCCTGACCGGCCACGGTCCAGCCGGTCTCGGCGAGGGCCAGCGACGCGCGGCTCGCGAGCCCGCTCGTCGTCGTGCCGTTGAGCACGGTGATCGTGGTGACGTCGGGGTCGACGGACGCCGGGTCGGCGGGGGCGACGGTCTCGGCCGGCGTCGTCGGGGCGGCGGTCCCGTCCGTCGCGTCGTCGGCCGGCGTCTCCGACCCGGCCTCGGCCGTCTCGTCGGAGGTCGGCGAGACGAACTGGAAGCTGTCGTTCGCGACGCCGAGGTACACGACGCCCGCGCCGACGAAGACGCCGACCGCGAGGGCGCACCACGCGAAGACGACCCAGCCGCGACCTCGCCGCGCCACGGCTCGGTGGGCCCCGACCCTCTGCAGGTCGCCGGGCACCTCGTCGAATCGGTCGCGGGGGTGTTTCGCCATGGTGTGGTGTCGGTCTTCCGTGTGGGTCAGCGGTCGGTCGGCCCGAACGAGCGGGCGGCCCTCGCCCGCGAGCGCTCCTCGCGCAGTCGCAGGAGCCTCCCCACGAGCATGGGCGAGTAGGCAAGTGCAGCAGGTCTGTCGAGGAGGGAGCCGAGCATCTGCTGATAGCGCGCGGTCGTGAGGCCGAGCTCGCGACGCACCGCCGCCTCCTTCTGTCCTGGCGAGGACGGGGCACGCTGCTCGAAGTCGAGCAGGGCACGGTCGCGCTCGGACAGCGCGCTCGTGCGCACGTCCCCGCTGCCGCTGCCCTCGTCGCTCACTGCCCGCCCTCTCGGTCCCGGCCAGCTTAGGGGCGGGCGGCGGAGCAGCCGGGGAGGCGCGGGGCGGTTCGGCCGGTCGGCTCGTCGCCGTCAGCCGGTCGTCCACAGGCGGGTGCCGTGGGCGTCCCCCACCGCCAGCGCACGCCCGTCGAGGGCGAGCACGGCGAACGACTCGTCCGGGGGCACGCCGTCGGGCACGACGACCGGCACGTCGTGCAGCAGGCCCCGCCGCTCGTACGAGATCCACCGCGCGCCCAGGCCGCGCACCAGGTCGACGAACTCCTGCCGACGGCGTCCGGGCAGGTAGACGAGCGTGCCGGTCGAGACGACGACGAGGGTCGCGTCCCGGGGCGCCTCGGCCGCGAGCCGCGCGAGGTCGTCGACGGCGTCGCCCCGCTCGACCCGAGGAGGCGCGGCGGCGGCCACCGAGACGGCCTGCGACAGCAG
>NZ_CAUPYL010000085.1:0-10310 GCF_963515265.1 uncultured Frigoribacterium sp. | reverse complement strand
TCGCGGCCTCGCTCGGCGTTGCGGGCGTCGTGGTCGCGGGGGGCGAAGCGGCTGTTCGAGGTCTTCTCGCGCGGCTCCCAGTTGGGGCGGCTGCTGCCGCTGCGGGGGGCCTCGCCGCGGCGCTCGGCGCGGGCGTCGGAGTTCCAGCGGTTCTTGCGCTCGGGGGCGCCGGCCTCGTCGGGGCGGTGGCCGCGGTGCGAGGAGCTCTTGGAGCCCGGCTTGCGGTGCGGGTCGGTGCCTCGCGAGCGTGAAGGAGTCTTGTCGTAGGGGGGCATGGTGTTCTTTCCGGGCTTGTGCGATGACGCGAAGAAATACCCGGGCAGCCATTGACCAGGACCGTTCACATACGTGAATTCATCCCGACGAGATCCGTCGTGAATCCGGCCCACAAGACGTACAAACCCTCATGTGTCCCGCCCGTCGCCTCCGGTGGTTGTCCGGGGAGCGACGCCGCAGGACGTGCGCGCCACAGGCGCGCGGTCTTGAGCCGACCCACCAACGATACCCGACCCTCCCCCGGAACAGAACCCCCGCCCCGCAGCCCGCAACTGGAGAGCGATCCGCCCCGGCCGGGTCAGCGATCCCCGCTGGCCCGTAATTTGAGAGTGATCAAGGGAGACAAGACCCGAGATCCCCGCGGGCAGGCCGCCGCCGACCCGATCTGTCTCGCTTTCAGCTGGCGAGGCACACCGCCCGGCTAGACGGGAGTACCCCGCGGCTGGATCCCGACGCGGAGACGACGAACCTCCGCGGTGTTCCGCCGAGGTTCGTCGCTCTCGAGTCGCTACGCCGAGGTGTCGGCCGACGCGTCGACCGGGCCTCCGGCCGAGCCCCCAGCCGAGGAGGCGTCCGAGACGCCTGCACGCCGGTCAGCCCGCCGCTCGCGCCACCCCTCGTAGATCGAGTACAGCACCGGCAGCACGACCAGCGTCAGCACGGTCGACGACACGAGCCCGCCGATGACGACGACGGCCAGCGGCTGCGAGATGAACCCGCCGTGGCCGGTGATGCCGAGCGCCATCGGGGTCAGGGCGAAGATCGTCGCGGTCGCCGTCATCAGGATGGGCCGCAGCCTGCGCGACGCTCCCTCCAGCAGCGCCTCGCGCACCCGCAGACCACGGGTCCGGTACTGGTTCACGAGGTCGATCAGCACGATCGCGTTGGTGACCACGATGCCGACGAGCATCAGCACGCCGATCAGCGACGCGACGCCGAGCGGGATGCCGGAGGCGAGCTGCAGCAGGATCGCGCCGGTCGCCGCGAACGGGATCGACACCAGCAGGAGGAGCGGCTGGGCCAGGCTGCGGAACGTCGCCACCATGACGATGTACACGATCAGGATCGCGATGAGCACCGCGAGGAACAGCTGCGAGAACGCGTTCGACTGGTCGGCGACGGCGCCGCCGACGACGGCGTCCGCCCCGGCGGGCAGGTCGAGCCCGGCGATCGCGTCGTCGACCTCGGTGCCGGCGCTCGACAGGTCGTCGCTCGAGGGGGTCACGGTGACGGTCGCGCTCCGGACGGCGTCGGTCGTGGTGACCGAGGTGGGGCCGTTCGTCTGCTCGACCGTGGCGATCGAGTCGAGGCGCACCGGCCCGGTCGCGCTCGGCAGCTCGAGGCCGCGGAGCTCGTCGAGGGTCGCGGGCGGCGTCGGGTCGACGGTGTAGATGTCGACCGAGCTGTTCTCGATCTCGAGCGAGCCCACGCGGAACGGCTGCACGGCCTGCGAGACGATGCCGCCGACGGCGACCTCGCTGAGGCCGATGTCGGCCGCTGCGTCGCGGTCGACGACGATGCCGATGACGGGCTGGGCGGCCTGCAGGTTCGACCCGGCCTCGGCCGTGCCCGGCAGGTCGCCTACGGCGGTGAGCACGGTCTCGGTCGCGGTCTGCAGGGTGTCGGGGTCGGGCGCGGTCACGTCGACGGTGATGTCGTTGCTCGTGCCGAAGCCGCTCGACGCGGTCAGTTCGATGTCGCCTGCGTCGGCGACGTCGTCGAGGCGCGAGCGCACCTCGGCCTGGAGGGCGTCCTGGTCGGCGTCCTCGTTCGTGGTGATCGAGTAGGTGACCGTGCTGTCGCCGGTGCCGCCGAAGAAACTGGCGATGGAGGTGCCGCTCGATCCGATCGTGAGCTGCACCGTCTCGATGCCGTCGACGCCGTCGAGCTCCGTCTCGACCTTCGAGGCGGCGTCCGAGAGCACCTGCAGGCTGGAGGCGGGCGCCAGGGTCTGCGTGACGGTGAACGTGTTCTGCCCGCTCGCCCCGAGGAAGTTCGTCTTCATCAGCGGGATGGCCGCAGCCGTGCCGCCGAGCACCAGCACGGCGACCAGCAGGGTCACGACGGGGTGGCGGAGCGTGCCGCGCAGCACCGGCACGTAGACGCGGCGCAGCCGGTCGAGCGGCGCCGGGTCGGTCGGGTCGGAGGCGGCCGTCGTCAGGCGCTCCTGCGCCTGCTCGCCCGCCGCCCCCGGCGCGTGCTTGTGCACCTTCGGCGCCCTGAGGAACCAGTACGCGAGCACCGGCACGATCGTCAACGAGACGAACAGCGACGCGAGCAGGGCGATGGTCACCGTCAGCGCGAAGGGCCGGAACAGCTCGCCGGTGATGTTGCCGACGAAGGCGAGCGGCAGGAACACGACGACGGTCGTGACGGTCGACGCCGTGACGGCGCCCGAGACCTCGCGGACGGCGGTGGTGATCGACGCGACGCGGCCGTCGCCTCCTGCGAGGTGCCTCTTGATGTTCTCGATGACGACGATCGAGTCGTCGACCACGCGCCCGATGGCGATGGTGAGCGCGCCCAGCGTGAGGATGTTGAGCGTGTAGCCCGCGGCCTGCAGGCCGATGAAGGTGATGAGCACGCTCGTCGGGATGCTGATCGCGGTGACGATCGTCGAGCGCACCGACAGCAGGAACACGAGGATGACGATCACGGCGAAGACGAGCCCCAGCAGCCCCTCCTCTGCCAGCGCGTCGATCGACTGCTGGATGAACGGCGCCTGGTCGAAGACGATCGACAGGTCGACGTCCGAGCCGAGGTCGGCGGCCAGCGACGGCAGGGCATCCTGCACCGTGGTCGACACGTCGACCGTGTTGGCGTCGAGCGTCTTGGTGACCGCGATCGTGAGGGCGTCCTGGCCGTCGACACGGCTGATCGAGGTGACGGGCGCGCCGCTGAGCGCCACGTCGGCGACGTCGTCGATCGTGACCGCCGAGGTGCCGCCGAGCAGCGGCAGGGCCGCGACCTCGTCGGTGCTCGTGAGCCGCTGGCCGGCCTGGATCGAGAGCGTCTGGCCGTTCTCGGTCAGCGTGCCGCCGGGGATGAGGGTGCCGTTCGCGTCGAGCGCGTCCTGGAACGCCTGCGCGGTGAGGCCCGCCGCGGCGAGCGCCGTGCTGTCGGGCGTGATGACGACGCGCTGGCCGGCGTCGCCGTAGATCGAGGCCTCGCGCACGCCGTCGAGCTTCTGCAGGTCGGGCACGGTCGTGTTCGTGAGCCGGTCCACGAGCGCCTGGGTGTCGTCGGCCGAGTAGCCGGTGACCGCGATCTGGACGATGGGCAGGTCGTCGAGGCTGCCGGTGACCACCTGGGTGTCGACGCTGTCGGGCAGCGTCAGCCGGTTGATCGCCGACTGGATCTTCTGCTCGGCCGCGCCGAGGTCGGTGCCGTAGGTGAACTCGGCCGAGACGGTGCTCTGCGACGTGCTCGACGTCGCGGTGGTGCCCTCGAGCCCGGGGATGATCTGCACCGCCTGCTCGATCGGCGTCGAGACGTCGTCGTTGACCACCTCGGGCGTCGCGCCGGGGTACGAGCTGACGATCGCGATCTGCGGGAACTGCACGTTGGGCGCGAGCTCTTGCTTGAGCGACGTCAGCGCGATGCCGCCGAAGACGGCGACGACGATGGTGACGAGGGCGATCAGCGCGCGGTTGCGCAGGCTGAAGACGGACAGAAGATGCACGAGGCTCCGGTGGTGAGAGGGAGGAAGAGCGGAGGAGGCGACGGTGACGACGTGCACCGCGCCTCCATTGTCACCAGCCTCTCTGGGAACTGGCGGCGCTTTCTTGCCCGCTGTGCAGAGGTGGTGCGGTCGACACGACCGTGGAGGAGCCGATAGCCTGCTCGGCTGCCCACTCCGCGGTGGCACCGCGACAGAGAGACCTCCCATGGGCTACATCGACGTCAACCGCGTGTCCTACGCACTCGCCGACGGCAGGCCGCTGCTCGACGAGGTCTCGTTCCGCGTCGGCGAGGGCCAGAACGCGGTGCTGATCGGGGCGAACGGGGTCGGCAAGTCGACCCTGCTCCGGATGGTCCGGGGTGAGCTCAGGGCCGACGAGGGCGCGATCAGCATCGACGGCGGCCTGGGGGTGATGGACCAGTTCGTCGGGCACGTCCGCGACGACAGCACCGTCCACGACCTCCTCGTCGGCATCGCGCCCGCTGCTGTCCGCGACGCCGCGCGCGCCCTCGACGCGGCTGAGCTCGCCCTGGTCGAGGACGACGTCACCGAGACCCAGATGGCGTACGCCACAGCGCTCTCCGACTACGCGGACGCCGGGGGCTACGAGGTCGAGACCCTCTGGGACACCTGCACCACCGCCTCCCTCGGCGTGCCCTGGGAGCGCGCTCGCTGGCGGCAGGTGTCCACCCTCAGCGGCGGCGAGCAGAAGCGGCTCGTGCTCGAGGCGCTGCTCCGCGGGCCCGAGCAGGTGCTGCTGCTCGACGAGCCGGACAACTACCTCGACGTCCCCGGCAAGCGCTGGCTCGAGGAGGCGCTGGTCGCGACCCCCAAGACGGTCCTGCTGGTCAGCCACGACCGCGAGCTGCTCGGCCGGGTCGCCGACCGCGTCGTGACGATCGAGACCGGGGCGGCCGGCAACACCGCCTGGACCCACGGCGGCTCGTTCCGCACCTACCACCAGGCCCGGGCCGACCGGATGGACCGCCTCGACGAGCTCCGCCGCCGGTGGGACGAGCAGCACGAGAAGCTCCTGACCCTGGTGCGGAACCTCAAGGTCAAGGCGACCGCGATGGACAGCATGGCGTCGCGCTACCAGGCGGCCCTGACGCGTCTGCACAAGTTCGAGCTCGCCGGCCCTCCCCAGGAGCGCCCGCCCGAGCAGGACCTGAAGATGCGCCTGACCGGATCGCGCACCGGCAAGCGGGTCGTGGTCTGCGAGCAGCTCGAGCTGACCGGGCTGATGGCGCCGTTCGACGCCGAGCTGTGGTTCGGCGAGCGAATCGCGGTGCTCGGCTCGAACGGTTCGGGCAAGTCGCACTTCCTGCGGCTGCTGGCGCGCGGCGGCACCGACCCCGACCCGCGCGACGGCCACGTGACGACCGTGGGCGGCACGCTCGCCCCCGTGCCGCACACCGGCCGGGCCGTCCTCGGCGCCCGCGTGGTGCCCGGCTGGTTCGCGCAGGCGCACGAGCACCCGGCGATGATCGGGCGCACCCTGCTCGAGATCGTGCACGAGGGCGACGACGAGCGACGGGGCCTCGGTCGCGAGGCCGCCAGCCGCGCCCTCGACCGCTACGGGCTGGTGGGGTCGGCCGAGCAGGTCTTCGAGTCGCTGAGCGGCGGGCAGCAGGCCCGGCTGCAGATCCTGCTGCTCGAGCTGAGCGGTGCGACCCTGCTGCTGCTCGACGAGCCGACCGACAACCTCGACATCGTCTCGGCCGAGGCACTCGAGGAGGCGCTCGACCGGTTCGAGGGAACGGTCATGGCCGTCACCCACGACCGCTGGTTCGCCCGCTCGTTCGACCGGTTCCTCGTGTTCGGCAGCGACGGCGACGTCTACGAGGCGCCCGGCCCGGTCTGGGACGAGAAGCGGGTGCAGCGGGCCCGCTGAGCGGGCCGACGGACGAGCTGCACCCCTGAGACCGCACGACACCCGCTGATCCGGGGGTGCAGTGCGGTTTCAGGGGTGTGACGCGCAGCCGCGCAGCTGCCGCAGCCGCCGCGGAGCCGCGCAGCCGCACCGCTACGGGCTAGACGACCTCGGCCAGCAGCGCTCCGCGCGGCGCCTGCACCCCGTCGATCCCGTCCCAGGCCGCGGCGAGCGCCGCGAGCGCGCGGTCGGTCTCGTCGTCCGGGTAGGAGAACGGCACGCGCAGGAACCGCTCGAACGCCCCGTCGACGCCGAACATCGGCCCGGCCGCGAGCAGCAGCCCGTGCCGGCGGGCGGCGAGCACGAGCTGCGAGCTGACCGGCGCGCCGAGGCCCACCCACGTGGTGAGGCCGCCGGCCGGCGACGGCACGCTCCAGCCGGGGAACGTGCTGCGGAGCCCGGCGACGAGCCGGTCGCGACCGTGCCTCAGCTGCCGGGAGCGCGCCTCCAGCACGCCGTCCATGTCGCCGAGCAGGTCGGCGACGATCAGCTGCTCGAGCACGGGGGTGCCGAGGTCGCCGGCCGAGCGTGCACGCACGAGGCGCTCGACGAGGGGACGTTCGGCCCGGATCCAGCCGATCCGCAGCCCGCCCCAGAGCGACTTGCCGACCGAGCCGATCGTGACGGCGGGCCCGTAGGCCGCCATCGGCAGCGGCCGAGCGGCAGCACCGGCACCGGCACCGGCGAAGGAGGCGCCCCGCGGCCCCCCGACGACGAGCTCGGCCATCGTCTCGTCGGCGATCACGATCGTCCCCTCGTCCGCGGCGGCCTCGAGCACGCGCACCCGCTGTGCCTCGGGCATCGTCGCCCCGGTCGGGTTGTGGAAGTCGGGCATCAGGTAGGCGACGGGCGGGCTCGTGCGCCGCAGCGTCTGCAGCAGCGCCGACTCGTCCCAGCCGTCCTCGACGGTCACGCTGACGGGCGCGAGCCGGGCGCCCGCCGCCCGCAGCGCCTCGAACGCGTGCGGGTAGCCGGGGGTCTCGACCACGGCGCGGTCCCCCCGCCCGACGAGCACCCGTGCCAGCAGGGCGATGGCGTGCTGGGCGCCGAGGGTGACGACGATCTGGTCGGCGCTCGTCTCGAGGCCCCTGGCGCGGTAACGGGCGGCGATCGCCTCGCGCAGCACCGGACGGCCGACGGTGTCGTAGCCGGGCTCGGAGAGGTACGCGCCGAGGCGTCCCGCAGCCCGCTGCGCCGCCTCCGCGATGCCGTCGACGGCGGGCATGGCCGCCTTGGTGAAGTCGAGCACCTCGTCCTCGTCGGCGGAGCGGGCCACCCTCGCCGCCCTGGCCTGGTCGGGCAGCCGCACGACGCTGCCGCTCCCCCGCAGGCTCGTGACGTGGCCGGCGTCGCGCAGCGCGGCGTAGGCCGCAGCGACGGTCGTGCGGCTGACCCCGAGGTGCGTCGCGAGGTCGCGCTCGCTCGGCAGGCGCGTGCCCACGGAGAGCCGGCCGTCGAGCACGAGAAGGCGGATGCGGTCGGCGAGCGCGGCGTAGCCGGGCGACGAGGAGGCGCGCCACGAGTCGAGCAGCACCCCCAGCGCCCGTGACGACACGGCCGGTCCGCTCGTGACGATGCTCATGCGACGACAGCTCTCATGCGGCCACACTAGGCCGATTGGACTCTTGCCACCAGGCCGCTCGCCCGATTGGATCGGTCCATGCTCCTCACCCGCCGCCTCCTGCAGCTGTTCGTCGGCCTCTTCCTCTACGGCGTCGCCATCGCGTTGATGGTGCGCGCCGGCATCGGGGTCGCCCCGTGGGACGTGCTGACGCAGGGCATCGTGACGCAGACGGGCCTCGGCTTCGGCCTCGTCGTGTTCCTCACGAGCGTGCTCGTGCTGCTGCTCTGGATCCCCCTGCGCCAGAGGCCGCGCTTCGGCACGATCGCCAACGCGCTGCTCGTCGGGCCCTTCGCCGACCTCGGCCTGCACGTGCTGCCGCAGCAGACCGTGTGGTGGGCGCAGGGCCTGACCTTCGCGCTCGGCCTGCTGCTGCTCGCCGCCGCGAGCGGCCTCTACATCGGCGCGTCGTTCGGGCCCGGTCCGCGCGACGGCCTGATGCTCGGCCTGCACCGCCGGTTCGGGGTCCGGGTCGGGGTCGCCCGCACGGCGATCGAGGTGACGGTGCTCGCGATCGGTTGGCTGCTGGGCGGCCAGGTCGGCGTCGGCACGGCGCTCGAGGCCGTCCTGATCGGGCCGATGGTGGCCTTCGCGCTGCCCCTCTTCGCACCTCGTGCGACACGTGTCGCCGACCCCTCCCGCCCGGCGACGGGTCCGGTCCCCACGGCCGCCTGACGAATCGGGAATGCCCGGTCCCCGCCGCGAGTTGACAGGCCCTCGGCGCGGAGTAGAGTCGCCGCTCGTGACTGACGACACCAGGTCGCCGAAGCGGTGGCTGATCGGTGAACCCCTTCCCTCGGAGAAGCTCGAGGGCCAGCTGCTCCCGAAGCACCTCGCCCTCCCGATCTTCGCCAGCGACCCGCTGAGCTCGGTGGCCTACGCGCCGCAGGAGCTCCTGATGATCCTGCTGATCGGCGGGCTCGGGTTCCTCACGCTCGCGCCGTGGGTCGCGGTCGCGGTCGTCGTGCTGCTGCTCGTCGTCGTGGCCTCGTACCGCCAGCTGATCAAGGCCTACCCCTCGGGTGGCGGCGACTACGAGGTCGCCCACCGCAACCTCGGCGAGAAGGCCGGCCTCGTCGTGGCCTCGGCCCTGCTGGTCGACTACGTGATGACGGTCGCCGTCTCGGTCGCCTCGGGCGTGGACAACATCATCTCGGCCGTGCCGGAGCTGGCCCCTGTGCGGGTCGAGCTGGCGATCTTCTTCGTCATCGCGCTGGCCGCGGTCAACCTGCGCGGCGTGCGCGAGTCGAGCAAGGCCTTCGCCGTGCCGACCTACCTCTTCGTGTCGAGCGTCTTCGTCATGATCGTCATCGCGCTCGTCCGCACCGCCCTCGGCGACCCGCCGGTGGCCGAGAGCGCCGGGTACACGGTCCAGGCGGACCAGCTGACGCAGGCCGCCTTCATCCTGTTGCTGCTGCGCGCGTTCTCGAGCGGCTGCTCGGCCCTGACGGGCGTCGAGGCCATCGCCAACGGCGTGCCCGCGTTCCGCCGGCCCAAGGTGCAGAACGCGCAGAAGACCCTCGTGCTGATGGGCAGCATCGCCATCGTGCTCTTCGCCGGCCTGGTCGCCGTGGCCCTGATCGCGAAGGTGCACTACGCCGAGGACGCCTGCAACCTGCAGGGCTTCGTCGACTGCGAGGGCACGCCTCAGCGCAGCCTGATCGCCCAGATCGCCAGCGCCGTGTTCGGTGGCTCCCTGTTCGGCATCCCCTTCTACCTGATCCAGGCGTGCACGGCGGCGGTGCTGCTGCTGGCCGCCAACACGGCGTTCAACGGGTTCCCGCTGCTCGGCTCGATCCTTGCCCGCGACCAGTACGCCCCGAAGGCGCTCAACACCCGTGGCGACCGCCTCATCTACTCGAACGGCGTCATCGTCCTGGCGCTCGTCGCCTGCGCGATCCTGCTCGTCTACCAGGCCAGCGTCACCGGGCTGATCCAGCTCTACATCATCGGCGTCTTCGTGTCGTTCACGCTCGGGCAGACCGGCATGGTCGTGCACTGGACCCGCATGCTGCGCGAGGGCTGCGCCGACCGCGGCGCCGTCTACCGCGCCCGGGGCATCAACGCCTTCGGGGCCCTGCTCACCGCCTCCGTGCTCATCGTCGTGACCGTGACGAAGTTCACGCACGGCGCGTGGCTCGTGTTCGTGATCATGCCGATCCTGTTCACGCTGATGCTCGGCGTGAACCGCTACTACCGCGACGTCCGGGTCGAGATCGAGCCCGACGCGACGACGCAGTTCGGCTCGCACGGCGACCACGCGATCGTGCTCGTCGGCACCATGCAGAAGCCGGTGCTCAAGGCGCTCGACTACGCCATCGCGGCACGGCACGAGTCGCTCGAGGCGATCCACGTCAGCATCGACGACGAGGCCACCGCGCTGCTGCGGCGGCAGTGGGCCGAGCAGGAGATCGAGGTGCCGCTGCGCATCGTCGCGTCGCCGTACCGCGACATCAGCATGCCGCTGATCAAGTACATCAAGGCGCACCGGGCCGAGCACGGCTCCGAGGTCGTGACGATCTACACGCCGATCTACATCGTCGGCCACTGGTGGGAGGCGGCCCTGCACAACCACAAGAGCCGCCGGATCCGCCAGAAGCTGATGCTCGTGCACGGCGTGACGATCTCGCTCGTGCCGTGGCTGCTCGACTCGTCCGAGATGCTCTACGGCCGCCGGTCGCGGCCGATCCCCGGCCAGGACCGTCGCGGAGAGCCCATCCGCCCCCTGCCCCGCCGCCCGCTCGAGCCGGCCGGGCCGGCCGGGTCGGCCGGGTCGGTGCCCGCAGGAGGCGCGGGTC
>NZ_CAUPYL010000084.1:0-10533 GCF_963515265.1 uncultured Frigoribacterium sp. | reverse complement strand
CTACGGGAACCCGCCGAGGGCTACGGGAACCCGCCGAGGGCTACGGGAACCCGCCAAGGGCCTCGGGAACGCCTTGCACCCGCGCTCGGCCGGGCGACGGGCGGCCGACATCTCCGGCAGATGAGGCACGAGGTGCAGGGAGACGGGGGAGCGGAGTGAACGGCGGAGGGCCCGACCGCTGCTGCGGTCGGGCCCTCCGGGTGGTGCAGGTGGGTCAGTGCTCGTCGTGGTGCGAGGCCTCGATCTCCGAGCGCTTGACCGGTGCGATGCGGTCCTCGAAGAAGAAGGTCGACACCGACGCGCGGACGCGCTGCAGGGGAGTGATCTGCCCGTTCGCGTTCGGACGGATCATGAGCGGCTCGTACTCGTTGAAGTTCAGCAGACGCCAGCGCTCGTACTCGTCGAGCTGCTCGTGGACCTCGACGTACTCGCCACCGGGGAGGCGGACGATCCGACCCGACTCGTAGCCGTGGAGGGCGATCTCGCGGTCCTTCTTCTGGAGAGCCAGGCAGACGCGCTTGGTGATCCAGAAGGCGAGGAACGGTCCGATGATCAACACGGCCTGGACCGAGTGGATCACGAAGTTCAGCGAGAGCCTGAAGTGCGTCGCCATGATGTCCGAGCTCGCCGCAGCCCAGAGAGCTGCGTAGACGACGATGCCGGCGGCACCGATCGCCGTACGGGTCGGAGCGTTCCGCGGACGGTCGAGGATGTGGTGCTCGCGCTTGTCGCCGGTCACCCACGCCTCGAGGAACGGGTACAGCAGCACCGCGAGGATGAAGATCACTAGGACGGCGATCGGCGCCAGGATGTTCATCGAGACCGTGTATCCGAAGAAGAGGAACTCCCAGCCCGGCGGGACGAGTCGCAGAGCACCGTCAGCGAAGCCGATGTACCAGTCCGGCTGCGTTCCCGCGGACACCGGCGACGGGTCGTAGGGCCCGTAGTTCCAGATCGGGTTGATCGTGAAGAGCGACGCGATGAGCACCAGGACGCCGAAGACGATGAAGAAGAACCCACCGGCCTTGGCGGCGAAGACCGGCATGACGGGGACGCCGACGACGTTCTCGTTGGTCTTGCCGGGGCCTGCCCACTGCGTGTGCTTGTTGATGATCAGCAGCAGGAGGTGGACGCCGAGGAGGGCGATCAGCAGGGCCGGCAGCAGCATGATGTGCAGGGAGTAGAAGCGACCCACCATGTCGGTGCCGGGGAACTCTCCGCCGAACAGCAGGTACGAGATCCAGACGCCGATCACGGGGATGCCCTTGACCATGCCGTCGATGATCCGCGCACCGTTGCCGGAGAGGAGGTCGTCGGGGAGCGAGTAGCCGGTGAAGCCCTCGGCCATGGCGAGGACCCAGAGGGTGAAGCCGACGACCCAGTTGATCTCGCGGGGCTTGCGGAACGCGCCGGTGAAGTAGACGCGCAGCATGTGCAGCATGATCGACGCCACGAAGAGCAGCGCGGCCCAGTGGTGGATCTGGCGGAACAGCAGACCGCCGCGGATGTCGAACGAGATGTCGAGCGTCGACGCCATGGCGGCCGACATGTTGAGGCCCTTGAGCGGCACGTACGAGCCGTTGTAGTTGACCTCGGCCATCGACGGCTGGAAGAAGAACGTCAGGAACGTGCCTGAGAGCAAGATCACGACGAACGAGTACAGCGCGACCTCGCCGAGCATGAACGACCAGTGGTCCGGGAAGATCTTGCGACCCACCTCGCGGACCAGGCCGGACATGCTGGTGCGCTCATCGACATAGTTCGCCGCGGCGCCGAAGATCTTGTTCGTCTTGGTCGGCGCGAAGGCCGGTGCCGTGGTGGTGGTGTTCGAGCCCTCGGACGGAGTCGTCTCCGTGCTCGGTGCCGGTGTGGTGGTGATCACTTTTCGCGCTCCCAGAAGCTAGGGCCCACAGGTTCGTGGAAGTCGCTCTGCGCGACGAGGTACCCGTCGGAGTCCACGGCGATGGGCAGCTGCGGGAGGGGCCGCTTGGCCGGTCCGAAGATCACTTCGCAGTTGTTCGTCACGTCGAAGGTCGACTGGTGGCAGGGGCAGAGCAGGTGGTGTGTCTGCTGCTCGTAGAGTGCCACGGGGCACCCGACGTGCGTGCAGATCTTGGAGTACGCGACGATGCCGTCGTACTGCCATCCCTCGCGGCCTTCAGGGATGTTGAGGTCCTCGGGCTTCAGGCGCATGAGCAGCACGGCTGCCTTCGCCTTCTCCTCGAGGAGGTGCTCCGACTCGTTCAGGTTCTCGGGGATCACGTGGAACACCGAGCCCAGGGTCACGTCGGACGCTCTGATTCGCGAGCCGTCAGGGTCGCGGGTGAGGTGCATGCCGTCTTCCCAGAGGGTGTGACGGAGGACCTCGTTGGGGTCCTCTGCCGGGGCCAGGTCGCGGAAGATCACGACGGCCGGCAGGGGAGTGGCGACGAGGGCGCCGATGAGGCTGTTGCGGATCAACGCGCGGCGGCCGAAACCCGACTCCTGGTTGCCCAGGGCGAAGACCTCGACGGCCTTCTCACGGGTCTCGTCGGTGCCGCGGGTGCTGTGTCGCATCTCGGTGATCTCGCGCGCGGGCATGAGCGTCTTCGACCAGTGCACCGCACCGATGCCGACGGACAGCAGGCCGAGCGCGATGCCGAGGCCGAGGAAGAGGTTGTTCAGGCGGACGGAACCCGAGTCGCCCGATGTGATCGGGAACGCCACGTAGGCGCCGATGGCGCCGATGCTGCCGACGATCGAGAGGAAGAACCAGATGCTGACCTGTCGCTCGGCCTTCTTCTCGGCCTTGGGGTCGATGTCCGTGACCCGGTCGCGATGGGGCGGCTCACCCGGGTTCTCGAAGACGTCCGTCGTGACGACGGCCGTTCCGGCCGACACCTGTCGAGGCTCATGCTTCTCGACAGCCGAGCCCGCGATCGGGGCCTCGTCGTCGTGCTGTGCCATGGTTTCTTGCCTTTCGTGGAGTGCGGGAGAGTCGCGGGTCAGTTGGACCGGGCGGTGAGCCAGATGGTCACGGCGACGATCGCGCCGAGGCCGAAGATCCAGATGAAGAGGCCCTCGGCAACGGGGCCGAGGCTCCCGAGCTCGAACCCGCCGGGCGACGGGTTGTTCTCCAGGTACTTGAGGTAGGTGATGACGTCGGCCTTGTCCTGGGGGGACAGGTTGAGGTCGTTGAAGACAGGCATGTTCTGCGGGCCGGTGAGCATGGCCTCGTAGATGTGCGCACCGCTGACGCCGTCGAGAGCGGGGGCGTACTTGCCCTCGGTGAGGGCGCCTCCCGCACCGGCGACGTTGTGGCACATGGCGCAGTTGATGCGGAACAACTCGGCGCCGTTCGTCGTGTCGCCGTCGGCCTGCAGGTACTCCTCGTCGGGGATCGCGGGGCCGGGGGCCAGTGACGCGACGTAGGCGGCGAGGTCGTAGACCTGGTCGTCCGTGAACTGCGTGGGCTTCTCTTCTGCCTGGGGGCCGTTGGCCGCCATGGGCATGCGGCCCGTGCCGACCTGGAAGTCGACCGAGGCGGCGCCGACGCCGATGAGGCTCGGGCCCTCGCCCGTGCCGTCGGCGGCGAGACCGTGGCAGGTGGCGCAGTTGGAGGCGAAGAGCTTCTGACCCTCGTCGATGCTCTGCTGCGAGGCGGCGGAGGTGGTGCTCTCGTCGGCGGTGGCCGTCGACGAGAAGAGGGCGTACGCACCACCGGTGGTCAGCAGGCCGACCAGGAGGAGCGAGGCCGTGGCCAGGGGGCTGCGGCGACCGGTCTTGGCCGGGCGGCGCTTGGGCGTGCGGCCCTCGGGAGAGGACGTGGCTGCTGAGCTTTTGAGGAACATGCTGTGCGAGGGATCCAATGCCTATTTGAGGACGTAGACGACCATGAAGAGGCCGATCCACACCACGTCGACGAAGTGCCAGTAGTACGAGACGACGATGGCGGTCGTCGCCTCCTTGTGACCGAAGTTCTTGACGGCGAAGGCGCGGCCGATCGTGAGCAGGAACGCGATGAGCCCGCCGATGACGTGGGCCCCGTGGAAGCCGGTCGTCATGTAGAAGGCCGAGCCGTAGGCGCTCGAGCTGAGGGTGACGTGCTCGGAGATGAGGTGGGCGTACTCGAAGACCTGGAGGCAGATGAACGCGGCGCCCATGGAGTAGGTGAGGAAGAACCACTCGACCATTCCCCACGAGCCGACCTGGAACAGCTTGCCGGTGCGTCGTGCCTGCATGCGCTCGGCGGCGAAGACGCCGAACTGGCAGGTGACCGACGAGAGCACGAGCATGATCGTGTTCGTCAGGGCGAACGGCACGTCGAGCTTGGCGGTCTCGGCAGCCCACAGCCCCGGGGAGGTGCTGCGCAGCGTGAAGTAGATCGCGAAGAGGCCGGCGAAGAACATGACCTCGCTGCCGAGCCACACGATGGTGCCCACGGCAACCGTGCTCGGCCGGTTCACGACCGGTCCTGCAGAAGGTCTCGAGAGAGAGGTACTTGTCACGAGGACCATTATGCCTGGTAACCGGCCCAGGGTTTGCGCAGGAAACCCCGGGTGGTGGATTTTGCGTTGACGACGAGCTATGTGATGGGCCACCCTGCGCGCCGATAGCCTTGGCGGCATGATCCACGACCTGACCTGGCCCTTCCTCATCGACCAGCTGCTCTCCGGGCACGACCTCTCGATCAGCGAGGCGACCTGGGCGATGGAGCGCGTCATGGTGGGGGAGGCGACCCCGGCCCAGCTCGGCGCGTTCCTCGTGGCCCTCCGTGCCAAGGGCGAGACCGTCGACGAGATCGTCGGCTTCCGTGACGCCGTGCTGGCCCACGCGGTGCCGCTGCCCGTCGACTCCATGGCCGTCGACATCGTGGGCACGGGCGGCGACCGGTTCGGCACGGTGAACGTGTCGACGATGGCGTCCGTCGTCGTCGCGTCGACCGGCGTGCCCGTCATCAAGCACGGCAACCGCGCCGCCAGCTCGTCGTCGGGGTCGTCGGACGTGCTGGCGGCCCTCGGCATCGACCTGGGGCTCGGTGCCGACCGGGTCGCCGAGGTGCTCGGCGAGGTGGGTCTCACCTTCGCCTTCGCCGCGGCGTTCCACCCGGGCTTCGGCCACGCCGCGGCCGTGCGGCGCGAGATCGGCGTGCCCACCGTGTTCAACTTCCTCGGCCCGCTCGTCAATCCGGCGCGTCCCGAGGCCAGCGCGGTCGGCGTCGCGTCGCCCGAGAAGGTCGCCCTCATCGTCGGCGTCTTCCAGACCCGCGGGGCGACGGCGCTGGTGTTCCGGGGCGACGACGGGCTCGACGAGCTCACGACCACGGGTCACAGCCACATCTGGGAGGTCTCGGCCGGCTCGGTGACCGAGCACGACCTCGACCCCCTCGAGCTGGGCATCCCGCGTGCGGCCATCGCCGACCTGGTGGGCGGCGACGCCGAGCACAACGCCGGCGTCGCTCGTCGTGTCCTCGACGGGGAGGCCGGCCCGGTCCGCGACATCGTCCTGCTCAACGCCGCGGCGGGGCTCGTCTCGTACCGCCTCGCCCAGGACCCGAGCCAGCGCGACCGGCCGATCCTCGCCCGGTTCCGCGAGCAGCTCCTGGTCGCCGCCGAGGCGATCGACTCGGGCGCCGCATCCCGCAAGCTGGCCGACTGGGTGGCCGCCACGCGGCGCTGAGTCGTGCTGACCGCCTCCAGCGGGGCCGCCTGCAGAGGTCCCGAGGAGGCGGTCGTCCCGGCCACGACGGAGGGCCCGTTCCAGACGGATCGGGCCCTCGTGCTGTCACCTCAGGGAGGTCGGCGTCAGCGTGTCGCCTCAGAGGAGGCTGGCGTCAGTTGACGTCCTCGTCGACCCAGTCGAAGGTCTTCGTGACGGCCTTCTTCCAGAGGCGGAGAGTGCGGTCGCGCTCGTCGGCCTCGATGTTCGGCGTCCAGCGCTTGTCCTCCTGCCAGTTCGAGCGCAGGTCGTCGAGCGTCTCCCAGAAGCCGACCGCGAGGCCGGCCGCGTAGGCGGCGCCCAGCGCGGTGGTCTCGGCGACGACCGGACGCACCACGGGCACGTTCAGGATGTCGGCCTGGAACTGCATCAGCGCGTCGTTGCCGGTCATGCCGCCGTCGACCTTGAGCTCGGTCAGGTCGACGCCCGAGTCGGCGTTGACCGCGTCGAGCACCTCGCGCGTCTGGAACGCCGTCGCCTCGAGGGCGGCACGGGCGATGTGGCCCTTGTTGACGTAGCGCGTGAGGCCCACGAGGGCACCACGGGCGTCCGAGCGCCAGTAGGGAGCGAACAGGCCCGAGAACGCGGGGACGAAGTAGACGCCGCCGTTGTCCTCGACGCTCTTGGCGAGCTCCTCGACCTCGGGGGCGGAGCCGATGATGCCGAGGTTGTCGCGCAGCCACTGGATCAGCGAGCCGGTGACGGCGATCGAGCCCTCGAGTGCGTAGTGCGGCGCCGCGTCGCCGAGCTTGTAGCCCAGCGTCGTGAGCAGGCCGTTCTTCGAGTGGACGATCTCCTCGCCCGTGTTGAAGATCAGGAAGTTGCCGGTGCCGTAGGTGTTCTTCGACTCGCCCTGGTCGAAGGCCGCCTGGCCGAACGTCGCGGCCTGCTGGTCGCCCAGGATGCCGGCGATGGGGACCTCGCGGAGGAGGCTGGAGGCCTCGACCGTGCCGTAGACCTCGGACGAGCTCTTGATCTCGGGGAGCATCGAACGGGGCACGTCGAAGGCCTCGAGGATGTCGTCGCGCCACTCGAGCGTCTCGAGGTCCATGAAGAGGGTGCGCGAGGCGTTGGTGACGTCGGTGACGTGCACGCCGCCGTCGGTGCCGCCGGTGAGGTTCCAGAGGACCCAGGTGTCGGTCGTGCCGAAGAGCAGGTCGCCGGCCTCGGCCTTCTCGCGGGCGCCCTCGACGTTCTCGAGGATCCAGACGACCTTCGTGCCCGAGAAGTAGGTGGCGAGCGGCAGGCCCACGACGGGCTTGAAGCGCTCGACGCCGCCGTCGGCCGCGAGGCGGTCGACGATCGACTGGGTGCGGGTGTCCTGCCAGACGATGGCGTTGTAGACGGCCTTGCCGGTGGTCTTGTCCCAGACGACGGCGGTCTCGCGCTGGTTGGTGATGCCCACGGCCTTGATGTTGTGGCGCGTGATGTCGGCACGGGAGAGGGCCTGGCCGATGACCTCGCGGGTGTTCTCCCAGATCTCGGCGGGGTCGTGCTCGACCCAGCCGGCGCGCGGGAAGATCTGCTCGTGCTCCTTCTGGCCGGTCGAGACGATCGAGCCGGAGTGGTCGAAGATGATGGCGCGGGTGCTGGTGGTGCCCTGGTCGATCGCCAGGATGTAGTCGTCGCTCACGGGTGGTTCTCCTTCGTCGTTGATGGTGTGCACCGGGCAGGGGGGACGCGCCCCGGCCGTGGCCGGAGCGTGTCCCGGGTGTCCCCGTGGTGCAGTCGTGGAACGGGTGTGGCCGGCCTGCTAGCCGTTGATGAGGGGGAGGAGCGGGTACGACAGGAGCGCTGCGAGCGACCCGCCGACGAGGGGGCCCACGACGGGCACCCAGGCGTAGGACCAGTCGCTGGAGCCCTTGCCCTTGATGGGCAGCAGGGCGTGGGCGATGCGCGGGCCGAGGTCACGGGCCGGGTTGATGGCGTAGCCGGTCGGGCCGCCGAGGGAGGCGCCGATGCCGACCACCAGGAGGCCGACGGCCAGGCCGCCGAGGCCGCCGAGGTCGACCGGTGCGGCGCTGCCGTTGGTGAAGGCGATGATGACGAACACCAGCACGAAGGTGCCGATGATCTCCGTCACGAGGTTCCAGCCGTAGTTGCGGATGGCCGGACCGGTCGAGAACACGCCGAGCTTCGAGGCCGGGTCGGGCTCCTCGTCGAAGTGGTTCTTGTAGGCCAGCCAGACGATGACCGCACCGATGATCGCTCCGACCATCTGCGCCGCGACGTAGACGAGGAACTGCGGGAAGTCGATGTTGCCGAGGATCAGCTGCGCGATGCTGACCGCGGGGTTGAGGTGCGCGCCCGACTTGTACGAGACCGCGATGCCGGCGAAGACCGCGAGGCCCCAGCCGAAGTTGACCATCAGGGTGCCGCCGTTGAAGCCCTTCGACTTCGTGAGGGCCACGTTGGCGACCACGCCGCCACCGAGGGTGAGGAGCATGGCGGTGCCCACCAGCTCAGAGAGAAAAATCGTTCCCAGGTCCACGTCGACCTTCCTTAGTCGTCGGGCGGAGGGCGACTGTGCACCTCCGCGGTGAGCGTGTGGCATCACCATAGACCCGGGCCGCACCCTGGCCGCCACTCGAATCACCACGGATGCACATATGTGCAGGCACGGTGTCGCGCGCCCTGCCTGCACCAGCCCCGGCCGGAGTAGCTTCGAGGCGCGACGGTGCCGTCCGAGCACCGCGCCCGCACCCAGGGAAGGACTTCGATGAAGAAGCTCATCAACGATCCGAAGGACGTCGTCGAGGAGGCGGTGGCCGGCATGGGCGCCGCCCACCCTGACCTGCTGGTCGTCTCGCACGACCCCACCTTCGTGCGTCGGGCCGACGCGCCCGTGGCGGGCAAGGTCGCGATCGTCAGCGGCGGAGGCAGCGGCCACGAGCCCCTGCACGCCGGCTTCGTCGGCCACGGCATGCTCAGTGCCGCAGTTCCGGGCCCGGTGTTCACCTCGCCGACGCCCGATCCGATCGTCGCCGCTACCCAGGCCGTCGACGGGGGAGCGGGCGTCCTCTTCATCGTCAAGAACTACACCGGCGACGTGCTCAACTTCGAGACCGCGGCCGATCTGGCCGAGGCCGAGGGCATCACCGTGGCGTCGGTGCTCGTCGACGACGACGTCGCCGTCAAGGACTCCCTCTACACGGCCGGCCGACGCGGCGTCGCGGGCACGGTCGTCGTCGAGAAGACCGCCGGGGCCGCGGCCGAGCGCGGTGACTCCCTCGAGCAGGTCGCCGAGGTGGCCCGCCGCACGAACGCCGCGACCAGGACGATGGGCGTCGCCCTCGCCGCTGGCGTCGTGCCACACGCCGGAGAGCCGAGCTTCACGCTCGCCGACGACGAGATCGAGATCGGCATCGGGATCCACGGCGAACCCGGTCGCGAGCGCGTGCCGCTCGAGCCGGTCGACCGGATCGTGGACCGCCTGCTCGACGCCGTCCTCGACGACCTGGGCACCGCCTCCGGCGATCGCGTCCTGCTGTTCGTCAACGGGATGGGCGGCACGCCGCTCGTCGAGCTCTACATCGCGTTCCGGCGTGCCGCGGAGGTGCTGGCCGAGAAGGGCGTGGAGGTCGCACGGACCCTCGTCGGCAACTACGTCACGTCGCTCGAGATGCAGGGCATGTCGATCACCGTGACCAGGCTGGACGACGAGCTGACCGAGCTGTGGGACGCGCCCGTCGAGACCGCTGCCCTGCGGCACGGCCGCTGACCCTCCCGCCGCCACCAGACCAGACACTCGAGAGAAGGACGACATGACACTGGACTCCACCTGGGCCCGCCGCTTCGTCGAGCGCGCGGCCGACACCGTCAGCGAGAACCGCTCGGCGCTCGTCGAGCTCGACCGCGAGATCGGCGACGGTGACCACGGCGAGAACCTCGAGCGGGGCTTCTCGGCCGTCCGCGCGAAGCTCGCCGCGCAGCCGGACGACGCCACGCCCGGCGCCCTGCTCAAGATGGTCGCGACGACCCTCATCTCGACCGTGGGAGGCGCCTCCGGGCCCCTGCTCGGCACCGCCTTCCTCAAGGGGGCGGGCGCCCTCGGCGACGCGACGGAGCTCGACTCCGCTGCCGTCGCGGCCTTCGTGGCCGCGGCTCGCGACGGCGCCGTCCTCCGGGGCAAGGCGGAGGTCGGCGACAAGACGATGATCGACGCCTGGACTCCGGCGACGGACGCGGCGCGGGCCGCCGCGGACGAGGGCGACGAGCCCGGGGCGGTCCTGCGTGCAGCGGCCGACGCCGCAGCTGCCGGTGCCGAGTCGACCGAGCCGCTCGTCGCCCGCAAGGGACGAGCGAGCTACCTCGGCGAACGAGCGGTCGGCCACCGGGACCCGGGCGCGCAGTCGTCCGCGCTCATCCTGGCCGCCGCCGCGGACGCCGCCGACGACGTCGCGGCAGCCGCGACCACGACCTCCGGGGAGGCGTGACCATGGCCTCCGTCGGCATCGTCGTCGTCTCCCACAGCTCGAAGATCGCCGAGGGCACGGTCGAGCTCGCCCGACAGATGGCGCCCACCACGACCCTGGTCGCCGCGGGCGGCACCGACGAGGGCGGCATCGGCACGAGCTTCGACGCCGTCTCCGCCGCGCTCGGCACCGCCGACGGCGGCGGGGGAGTCGTGGTGCTCTGCGACCTCGGCTCCGCGGTGCTCACCTCGGAGACGGCGGTCGACTTCCTCGACGACGCGGATCGCGAGCGCGTCGTCATCGTGGACGCGCCGATCGTGGAGGGGGCGGTGGCCGCGGCCGTCGCGGCCGAGACCGGCGGTTCGCTGGCCCAGGTCGCCGAGGCGGCCCGCAGCGCGACGGGCGTCGCGGACCCCCACGC
>NZ_CAUPYL010000083.1:0-10813 GCF_963515265.1 uncultured Frigoribacterium sp. | reverse complement strand
GGCGGCGGCAGGCCGGGCGGAGGCGGCGGCCGTGGCGGCCGGGTCTCGAGCGGCGACGCGGCGGCCCAGAAGGCGGCCAACGCCGCCGCGCCGAAGATCCCCGACCTGTTCCGACGGATCCGCGGCCTCTTCTCTCCCCACCGGCGGGCACTCGTCGTCACCGTCGTGCTGGTGCTCGTCGGCGCGGCGATCAGCGTCGCGCCCCCGTTGCTCACGAAGCAGGCCTTCGACCGCGGGCTCTTCCCGGCAGGCGGCCCCGACGTGCCGGTGCTGATGGAGCTCGTCGGCCTGATGATCGGGCTGTGGGTGCTGTCGGCCGGGATCGGCGTCTGGCAGACCTGGCTCACCGCCACGGTCGGGAACAGCGTGATGGGCGCCCTCCGCATCCGGCTGTTCGGGCACCTCCAGCGCATGGAGCTCGCGTTCTTCACCCGGACGAAGACGGGCGTCATCCAGTCCCGCCTGCAGAACGACGTCGGCGGCGTCGCCAACGTGCTGAGCAACACGATCTCGAGCGTGCTCGGCAACACCGTCACGGTGATCGCCGCGTTCATCTCGATGCTCGTGCTCAGCTGGCAGATGACCGTCGTCACCGTCATCCTGCTGCCGCTGCTCGTCGTGGCGCAGCGCCGCGTCGGCCAGGTGCGCGCACGCATCGCGACCAAGACGCAGGAGTCGCTGTCCGACATGACGGCGATCACGCAGGAGGCGCTGAGCGTCAGCGGCATCCTGCTCGCGAAGAGCTTCAACCAGCAGCGCAGCGAGGTCGAGCGCTACTCGGCCGAGAACCGCACGCAGATCGGCCTGCAGGTGCGCCAGCAGATGAGCGGCCAGTGGTTCTTCGCCGTCGTCCAGATCTTCCTGTCCGTGATCCCGGCGCTGATCTACCTGGTGGCCGCGTGGCTCATCCTCCGCGACGTGCCCGTCACCGCCGGCACGATCGTCGCCTTCACGACCGTGCAGGCCCGGCTGACGTTCCCGCTGATGGGGCTCCTCCGGGTGGCGCTCGACCTGCAGACCTCCGGCGCGTTGTTCGCCCGCATCTTCGAGTACCTCGACCTGCGGCCCGCCATCACCGACGGCGGGGCCTCGGCGACGGTCGACGAGGCGCAGCTCGGCCGCGTCGAGTTCGACGACGTCGAGTTCGCCTACCCCGACGCCGAGCCGGGGCAGCGGACCCTCCGCGGCGTCTCGTTCGACATCGAGCCGGGCCAGTTCGCGGCGTTCGTCGGCCCGAGCGGCGCCGGCAAGACCACGGTGTCGTACCTGATCCCGCGGTTCTACGAGGCGACGGGCGGCAGCGTGCGCTTCGCCGGCACCGACGTCCGCGACCTGCGGCAGGAGTCGCTGGTCGAGAACATCGGCATCGTCAGCCAGGAGACGTACCTGTTCCACGCGACGATCGGCGACAACCTGCGGTACGCGCGTCCGGACGCCACCGACGACCAGCTGGTCGACGCCGCGCGGCAGGCGAACATCCACGAGACGATCGCGTCGTTCCCCGACGGCTACGACACCGTGGTGGGCGAGCGCGGCTACCGTCTCTCCGGCGGCGAGAAGCAGCGCATCGCCATCGCCCGCGTGCTGCTCAAGGACCCGGCCGTGCTGGTGCTCGACGAGGCCACGAGCGCGCTCGACACCGTGTCCGAGCGGGTCGTGCAGGAGGCGCTCGACACGGCCACGAGAGGGCGCACGACGATCGCCATCGCCCACCGCCTCTCCACCGTCCGCCACGCGGACGTCGTCTTCGTCGTCGACGGCGGACGGATCGTCGAGCGCGGCACGCACGACGAGCTCGTCGCCCTCGGCGGCGTGTACGCCGACCTCTACGGGCAGCAGGTGGCGTCGACGACGTGACCGGCGCCTCCTCGACGGCCGACGAACGCCGGGGACTCGCTCGGGGGACAGCGCATGTGACGAACTCGTGACGGATCGTGCACCGGTCGCCCTCGCCGTGGTATCTGTTGGGGGACGAGTTGAGACTGCGTCAGGTCGCTCACAGGGCCGGCGCCGGGGGAACGAGGCCACGCGTGTCGACCAGCAGCAGCACCACCACCAGCAGCGACGAGACCGCACCGACTCGGCGGCGCTCGCCGCTGCGGGCCCTGTTCGGGCGCGGCTCGCTCGACATCCAGTCGACCCTGCTCGTCATGCTGCTCGCCGTCAGCTTCCTGGCCGCGATCGTCATCGGCAGCGTCGGCTACGTCAACGGGCGGGACTCGCTCCGTGCGGCGGCGTTCGACCAGGTCACGAGCATCCGCGAGTCGCGGGCCCGCGACGTCGAGCGCACCCTCGCGGGCGTCCAGCAGGCCGTCGTGCTCGACAGCCGCAACGACAGCGCCGCGCAGGCGTCGCTCGACTTCAACGCCGGCTTCGCCGCGCTCGACGAGCAGCCCGTCGACCCTGCGCGCCAGCAGGCGGTGACCGCGTACTACGAGGACACGTTCGTGCCCCGGCTCGACGAGGCGACCGGCTCGACGACCGACCCGTCGCTGATCGAGCCGACCTCGCCGGCCCAGACGTACCTGCAGTCGCTCTACACGGTGCCCTTCGACGACGACTTCGACGCCTCGCTCGCTCTCGACGTCGCCGACGACGGCAGCGCGTGGTCGCAGGCCCGGGCCGACCACCACGACTACTTCCGCGAGATGGTCGACCAGCTCGGCTACGAGGACGTCCTGCTGCTCGACCTCGACGGCGACGTCGTCTACTCGGCCTTCTCCGGAGTCGACCTCGGCACGAACGTCGAGGACGGCCCGTACTCGCGGACGGCGCTCGCCGACGTCTGGGCGACGGCGCTGGAGTCGAACACGGTCGACTCGTCGTTCACGACCGACTTCCAGCCGTACGCCCCGTCGCTCGGCGTCCCGACAGCGTGGATCGCCTCGCCGGTGGGCTCGGGCGCGGACGTCACCGGCGTGCTTGCCGTGCAGGTGCCGACCGAGACCATCGACTCGGTCATGACGGGCGACCAGGGCTGGGCCGACCAGGGCCTCGGCCGGACGGGCGAGGCCTACCTCGCCGGGCCGGACGAGACCATGCGCTCGACCTCGCGCGAGCTCATCGAGCACCCTGACACGTTCGCCGCCGACGTCGTCGACCACGGCACCCCGACCGACGTCGCCGAGCGCCAGGTGGCGACCGGCAGCTCGGTGCTGCTGCAGCCGGTCGCGACCACCGCCGTGGACGCGGCCCTGCAGGGGCGCACCGCCACGACGGTCAACACCGACTACCTGGGCCACGAGGTCCTGGCGGCCTACGCGCCCATCGACGTCGACGGCCTGAACTGGGTGATCGTCGCGAAGGTCGACACCTCCGAGGCGTTCGCGCCCGTCGACGTGTTCACCCGCAACCTGCTGCTCTCGACGGCGGCGATCATCGTCGTGGTGTCGCTGCTCTCGCTGCTGCTGGCGCAGGTCTTCGTCCGGCCGGTGCGGCGCCTCCAGCACGCGGTCAACCGCGTCAGCGGGGGCGAGATCGGCGTCGAGGTGCCCGTCAAGGGGCACGACGAGTTCAGCGAGCTGGGCGGCGCCTTCAACGACATGAGCCGCAGCCTCCGGGTCAAGCAGGACCTGATCGACGAGCAGCGGCGCGAGAACGACCGCCTGCTGCTGACCCTCATGCCGGAGGCGATGGCCAAGCGCTACAAGGAGGGCGAGGAGACGATCGCCGAGGACCACACCGACGTCGCGGTCGTCTACGCCGACGTCGCAGGGTTCGACGACTTCAGCCGGGGGATGCGCTCGGGCGAGCGGCTCGCCCTGCTCAACGGGCTGTGGCGGTCGTTCGACGAGGCGGCGGAGCGGCTCGGCGTCGAGAAGGTGCGGAGCAGCCAGCAGGGCTACCTCGCCAGCTGCGGGCTCGCGGTGCCCCGCATCGACAACGCCCGCCGGGTGGTCGACTTCACCCTCGAGCTGCAGGGGATCATCGAGCGCTTCAACGCGACGAACTCGTCCCGCGTCGCGCTGCGCGCGGGCATCGACACCGGCCAGGTGACCAGCGGCCTCGTCGGCCGGACGAGCATGGTCTACGACATGTGGGGCGACGCCGTCACGCTGGCCCACCGGGTGCAGGACGTCTCGTCGCAGGCGGGCATCTACGCGACCGAGCGGGTCGTGCAGAAGATCGGCGACGGGGTGCCGGCGGTCGACTCGGGCACGGTCACGACCCAGTCGGGCGAACAGCGCGTCTTCCGCCTCGAGCGGCCGGCCGCCTGATGACGGCGCTCTGGCAGCAGCCGTGGTTCTGGCCGGTGCTCGCTGTGGTGGTCGGGCTGCCGGTGCTGCTCATCGTGCTCACCGAGATCGCGAGCACCCTGCAGCGTCGCGGCAACCCCGGCGCACGGGTCGTGCGGCTGCTCCGCACCTACGTGGTGCCGACGGCCGCCGTGTCGATCCTGGTCGCCCAGGTGACGATCGCCGTCGACTCGGAGGACTTCACCTGGACGCGCGTCGCCGCGACGGCCTTCGGGTTCCTCGTGATCGTCGCCGTGCTGAACGCCGTCAATCTCGCTCTCTTCACGAACGCCGAGAAGGGCAGCTGGCGCGACCGGCTCCCCTCGATCTTCGTCGACATCGGCCGCATCGTGCTCATCGCCATCGGGCTCGCCGTGCTGTTCAGCACGGTCTGGGGCACGGACGTGGCGGGGCTGTTCACGGCCCTGGGCGTCACCTCCATCGTCCTCGGCCTCGCGCTGCAGGGCGCGATCGGCAGCGTCGTCTCCGGGCTGCTGCTGCTCTTCGAGCAGCCGTTCCGCCTGGGCGACTGGCTCGACGCCGGCGGCGTGCGCGGCCGCGTCGTGCAGGTCAACTGGCGCGCGGTGCACATCGACACGGGCAACGGCATCCAGATCACCCCGAACGCGTCGCTCGCCGGCTCGTCGTTCACCAACCTCAGCCGCGGCGACGGCAGCTACACCGTCACCGCCCTCGTGGCCTTCACCACCGACGACCCGCCCGCCGAGGTCGTCGCGCTGCTGCAGAGGGTCGCGGGCGGCCTGCCCGAGCTGTGGCCCGGCACGACGCCGGTCGCCGTCCCGCTCGGCGGCGCCGCCTACGAGGTCTCGTACGAGGTGCGCGGGCCCGCCCACGAGGGCTCCTCGCTCGCGACGCTGCGCAGCTGGCTCTGGTACGCCTCGCGCCGTGCAGGGCTCGGCCTCGACGGCGACACCACCGATGCGTTCGTGACTCCCGAGCGGATCGAGGAGGCCGTCGCGGCCGTCGCCCCGACCCTGCAGGTGACGGCGGACGACGTGCCTGCCCTCGTGCCCTCGGTGCGCCTCGAGCGGTACGCCGCGGGCGAGGTCGTGCTGCCGCTCGGCGTCGTGCCGGAGGCCCTGCGCTTCGTGCTCAGCGGCGCGGTGGCCCTCGGGGTCCCGACGCCGGGCGACGCGGTCCTGCCCGTGTCGCGCGTCGAGCGGGGCGACTTCGTGGGGCAGACGGTGCTCACGCGCCAGCCGACCACGACCCGCGCCGTCGCGGTCTCCGAGGTCGCGGTGCTCGTCGTCCCGGGCGACACGCTCGACGCGCTCGTGCGGGTGAGGCCTCGCCTGGCGCGGGAGCTGGGCGAGGTCATCGACCGGCGGGGTGCCGCCGCGCGCGAGGTGGCGGAGGCGTCGGGCGAGGCCAGAGGCCCCCAGGGGCAGCTGGCGTCCTGACGGGCCGGCGCCGCGCCTCCTGGGCTCGGGCCGTCGGCCGGTGCAGGCGGCTCCTGCCGTCGGCCCAGGGGCCGCGCTGGCTGTGAGGGCGAGCGTCGTTCAGTCGCGGAGGGCGAGCATCGCCCGCATGGCGTCGACGTCGCTCTGCTGCGTCATGATCATGCCGCTCGCGAAGGCGTCGACCTGAGGGTCGTCGCTGCGGGCGAGGACGGCCTGGGCCATCTCGATGCCGCCCAGGTGGTGGTCGATCATCAGGGTGAGGAACAGGCGCTCGGCGTCGACGCCGTCGGCGGCCCGCAGCTCGGCCATCTGCTCGGGCGTCGCCAGGCCGGGCATCGGCTCTCCGGGCACGTGGCTCGGCGCCGGGGAGCCGGACGCGGCGCCGCCGTGCTCGTGCCCGGACAGCTGCCCGTCGAGCGTCGGCTGCGTCATCCAGGTCATCACCGGCTGGGAGGGAGCCTGGGGCACGCCCCACACCTCGAGCCAGGCGTACATCTGGCCGGCCTGCTGCGACTGGGTCGCGGCGATGTCGTAGGCGATGGTGCGCACGTCGTCCGAGGTCGAGCGGTCGCGGATGGCGAACGACATCTCGACGGCCTGCTCGTGGTGCACCTGCATGTCGCGGGCGAACCCGGCCTCGACGCTGTTCGTGCCGGGCACGACGGGAGCCGACGAGGTGAGCCGCCCCACGGCGACGCCCGTCCCGAGCACGAGCAGCAGCGCGACCGCGGCGGCGATCACGAGGCGCAGGCGACGACCTGAGGAGGTGCCGGCAACGCCCGCCTCGGTCGTCACGTCGTCGAGGTCGTCGTGCCGCTCGTCGCGGTCGTGTGCCCTGCGGAGGTCGTCGGTCACGACACCTTGCCGGGGCCGTCGACGCCGCCCGTGCAGGGCGCGCCGGGCTCGGGGGCGTCCGCCGACTTCCAGTACTTGGTGACGAAGTCGGAGACGGCGTCGGCCGCGGGGTCGTCGAAGGCCAGCTGGGCGCCCCAGGCGCTGACGGCCATGGGGCTGTCCATGCCCTCGTAGGGCGAGACGACCGAGTAGGTGGAGGGCGCGAGGTCGGTGATCTGCTCGATCTGCTCGTCGGTGACCTGGGCAGGGTCGTAGGTGAACCAGATCGCGCCGTGCTCGAGGTCGTGCACGGCGTTCTCGTTCGGCACCTGCTCGGTGTAGACGCCGCAGTTCATCCAGACCGCGGCGTGGTCGCCGCCGGCCGGGGGAGTCATCTCGTAGTCGACGGCCCCCGTGACGTGGTTCGCGGTCAGGTCGTCCCAGGTCTGCACGCCGGCGACGTCGATCTCGCTGCGGTCGGCCCGGGGAGTGCCGCTCGTCACGACGACGGTGACGATCAGGGCGACCGCGGCGGCGCCCGCGACGGAGGCGGTCACGATGCCGATGGTCCGGTTGCGCTTCGACCTGGCCTGCTC
Source organism: uncultured Frigoribacterium sp. (assembly GCF_963515265.1). Lineage (NCBI taxonomy): Bacteria > Bacillati > Actinomycetota > Actinomycetes > Micrococcales > Microbacteriaceae > Frigoribacterium > uncultured Frigoribacterium sp. Next base: position 3,727 of record NZ_CAUPYL010000083.1, on the reverse strand, counting down.
GCGCTTGAGCGCCGCGACCTTCTCCTGCCGGCGCGCGTCCCGCTGCTGCTTCACGCTCATCGAGCTCGGGTCGGGCTTCGATCCGGGGGTGTTCTTGTCGCTGCTGGCCACGGTGGGGTCCTCTGGTGTCGGGGATGCGTCACCGATTTGTCCCACACCTGTCTGGGAAGACCGTCACAGCCGACCCGACTCGCCCCGTCATCTGCCGGGGGCCGCCGGTAGAGTCGGGCGGAGACATCCGGAACGCTAAGGAGCACCTGTGAAGTACGCCGAGACCGTCCTCGACCTGGTGGGCGACACCCCGCTTGTGAAGCTCAACAAGGTCACCGAGGGCGTCACGGCCACGGTGCTCGTCAAGGTCGAGTACCTCAACCCCGGCGGCTCGTCGAAGGACAGGATCGCGACCCGGATCATCGACGCGGCCGAGCGGGACGGCCTCCTCCTGCCCGGCGGCACCATCGTCGAGCCGACGAGCGGCAACACCGGCGTGGGCCTCGCGCTCGTCGCCCAGCAGCGCGGCTACCGCTGCGTCTTCGTGCTGCCCGACAAGGTCGGCGACGACAAGCGGAACGTGCTGAAGGCCTACGGCGCCGAGATCGTCGTCACCCCGACCGCCGTCGAGCCGTCCAGCCCCGAGTCCTACTACAGCGTGAGCGACCGGCTCGTCCGCGAGATCCCCGGCGCCTTCAAGCCGAACCAGTACGCGAACCCCGCCGGCCCGCAGAGCCACTACGAGACCACCGGTCCGGAGATCTGGCGCGACACCGAGGGCCAGGTGACCCACTTCGTGGCCGGCGTCGGCACGGGCGGCACGATCAGCGGGACGGGCCGCTACCTGAAGGAGGTGTCCGGCGGGTCCGTGCAGATCATCGGCGCCGACCCCGAGGGCAGCGTCTACAGCGGCGGCACCGGCCGCCCCTACCTCGTCGAGGGCGTCGGCGAGGACTTCTGGCCCTCCGCCTACGACCCCACCGTCGTCGACCGGATCATCGCGGCGTCCGACGCCCGGTCGTTCGAGCTGACCCGTCGTCTCGCCCGCGAGGAGGGCCTGCTGGTCGGCGGGTCGTCCGGCCTCGCCGTCGCCGCCGCGCTCGACGTGGCCCGCGAGCTCGGCCCGGACGACGTCGTCGTCGTGCTGCTGCCCGACGGCGGACGCGGCTACCTCGGCAAGATCTTCAACGACGCCTGGATGCGCTCGTACGGCTTCGCCGACAGCGTCGACGGGCGCACCGTCCGCGACCTGCTCGGCTCCAAGACCGGCTCCCTGCCGGCCCTGGTGCACGCGCACCCGTCCGACACCCTGCACGACGTGATCGGCATCATGACGACGTACGGCGTCTCGCAGATGCCGGTCCTCTCCGCAGAGCCCCCCGTGGTGATCGGCGAGGTCGTCGGCGCGGTCGAGGAGAAGGCGCTGCTGGAGGCGGTCTTCGCCGGGGGAGCGAGCATGGGCGACGCGCTGTCGACCGTGGTCGGCGCCCCGCTGCCCCTGATCGGGATCAACGAGTCGGTCGAGAGCGCGCGCGCCGCGCTCGAGACCACCGACGCGCTGCTCGTCACCGACGACGGCAAGCCCGCCGGGGTCGTCACGCGCCACGACGTCCTGGCCTTCCTCTCCTCCTGACGCCCGTTCCGTACAGCACCACGCGTCAGACTCCCCGCACCTGCTTCCCCGCGTCACGAAGGACACCCCATGAGCACCTCCGACCACGGCTTCTCGACCAGGGCCATCCACGCCGGCCAGGAGCCCGACTCGCGCACCGGCGCGGTCGTGCAGCCGATCTACCAGTCGTCCACGTTCGTGCAGGACGGCATCGGCGGCTTCCGCGACGGCTACGAGTACGCCCGGTCGGCGAACCCCACCCGGGACTCGCTGCAGGAGCTGCTGGCCTCGCTCGAGGGCGGCACGGCGGCCTTCAGCTTCGCCTCCGGCCTCGCGGCCGAGGACGCGCTGCTGCGGTCCGTCCTCCGCCCCGGCTCGCGGGTCGTGATGGGCAACGACGTCTACGGCGGCACGCACCGGCTGGTGAACCGGGTCTGGACGCCGTGGGGCGTCACCCTCGAGACCGTCGAGATGACCGACCTCGACGCCGTCCGGGCCGCGGTGCGCCCCGGCGAGACCGACGTGCTCTGGGTCGAGACCCCGAGCAACCCGCTGATGAAGGTCAGCGACGTCACGGCGCTCGCCGAGATCGGGCACGCTGCCGGCGCGCTCGTCGTCGTCGACAACACCTTCGCGTCCCCAGCGCTGCAGCAGCCGCTGTCCCTCGGCGCGGACGTCGTCGTGCACTCGACGACCAAGTACATCGGCGGGCACTCCGACGTGGTCGGCGGCGCCGTCGTCGTGCGCGACGACGAGCTCGCCGAGAAGATCGGCTTCGTGCAGTTCGGGGCGGGCGCCGTCTCGGCCCCGATGGAGGCCTGGCTGACGGTGCGCGGCATCAAGACGCTCGCGGTGCGCGTCGAGCGGCACTCGTCGAACGCCCTCGCGATCGCGCACGAGCTCGAGGGGCACCCCGCGATCGAGCGCGTCTTCTACCCCGGCCTCGAGTCGCACCCGGGGCACGAGCTGGCCGCCCGCCAGATGAGCGCCTTCGGCGGGATGCTCTCCGTCTCGTTGACGGCGGGGGCCGCCGCGGCGCGCCGCTTCGCCGAGTCGACCGAGATCTTCCAGCTGGCGGAGTCTCTCGGCGGCGTCGAGTCGCTGATCGGCTACCCGACCGAGATGACGCACGCGTCCGTGCGCGGCACCGAGCTCGAGGTGCCCGACACCGTCGTCCGCCTGTCGGTCGGCATCGAGGACGTCGCCGACCTGCTCGCCGACGTGCGCCAGGCGCTCGACCGCGCGCAGGCCTGATCCCCGGGGGCGCCTCCTGGTGGGGCGCCTCCTGGCGGGGCGCCTCCGGGAGGACCGGGCGTCGGAGGCGGCACCTAGGGTGAGGACATGACGACCGCCCCCGAGAGCACCCTGCCCGCGGGCGGCGTGCTCTCGCCGGCGTACCGGCTGGCCACGCTCGGCATGGTGGCCCTGATCGGCATCGCGGCGTTCGAGTCGCTGGCGATCACCACGGTGATGCCGATCATCGCGCGCGAGCTCGACGGCGAGGCGCTCTACTCGGTCGCCTTCGCCGCCCCGCTCGCGTCGGGGGTCGTCGGCATGGTGGTGGCCGGCAACTGGGCCGACCGCAGCGGCCCCCGGGTCGTGGTCACCGCCTCCATGGTCCTCTTCGCGATCGGCCTCGCCATCGTCGGGACCGCGCCCGACATGATCGTGCTGCTGCTCGGCCGTCTCGCGCAGGGGCTCGGCAGCGGCGCCGTCATCGTCGGCCTGTACGTGATGGTGTCGAAGCTGTACCCGCCGGCGCTGCACCCGTCGATCTTCGCCGGGTTCGCGGCGGCCTGGGTGGTGCCCGGCCTCGTCGGCCCCGTGGTCGCCGGCACCGTCTCCGAGCTGGCCAGCTGGCACTGGGTGTTCCTCGGCGCGGTCCTCGTCGCCCTGCCCGCCTTCGCGATGATCCTCCCGAGCCTCCGGCGCGTCCCGCCCACGCTGCCGGGCGTCGACGGTGCCCGCGTGCCGTGGAGCATCGGGCGCATCGCGTGGTCGGTCGCCGCAGCCCTCGCCGTCATGGCCCTGAACCTCCTCTCCGAGCTGCCGCTCGCGGCCGCGGCGGCCGTGCTCGCCGCCTCCGTCGTGGTGCTCGTCGTGGCGCTCAGGCCGCTGCTGCCC
>NZ_CAUPYL010000082.1:0-10854 GCF_963515265.1 uncultured Frigoribacterium sp. | reverse complement strand
GCGCTGCAGGCGCCGCCCGCTGCGTTCGCCGGGTGGCCGCGACAGCCTGCGCAGGCGTGGCAGCAGCAGCCGGTTCAGCAGCAGCAGCACGAGCAGGTCTGGCAGCCGCAGCAGTCCGCGCCGCTGCAGGTGCCGCAGCAGCCCGCACAGCAGCAGCAGTACTGGCAGGGCGGCCCGCCGACGCACGATCCCTGGGGTCGCCCGCTCCCGCCTCCCGGCTGGTGAGGCCGGCGGCCGTCGCCGCCACCGTCGCTACGGCGTCGGGTGCAGTGCGTCGTACGTCCTGAACGACGGGGTCAGCCGTGCCACGACGGCGATCAGCACGACGATAAGCGCCCCGCCGAGCAGCGGCGGCCACGCCACGCCCGCCGCGGCGACCAGCCCGACGAACAGGTCGCCGACGCGCGGCCCGCCGGTGACGACCACGATGAACACGCCCTGGAGACGCCCTCGCATGTGGTCCGGAGCCGCGGTCTGCAGGATGGTCGAGCGGAAGATCGAGCTGACGTTGTCGGCGGCCCCGGCCCCCGCGAGGGCGAGCGCGGCAGCGCCCAGCGCGACCAGGTCGGCCTGCCCCAGCCCCTCCGTGAGCCCGCCGTCGCCGCGCGGAGAGGTGAGCGCCAGCACGATCCCGAACGCGGCGATGCAGATCCCGTAGACGGTGATCGCACGGTCGACCGCTCGGCCCTGCAGGCGCACGTGGCCGAGCCGCCCCGAGAAGACGCTGCTCAGCAGCGCGCCCACCGCGTAGGAGGCGGTGAGGACGCCGACCGTCACCGCACCTCCTCCGATCACCACGGCCCCGACCACGGGGTAGAGCACCCGCGGCTGCCCGAAGGTCATCGCGATGATGTCGACGACGAAGGTCGTGCGCACCGTCGGCGCCCGCCGCAGGAACCGCATCCCCTCGACCAGGGACGCCAGCCCCGGACGCTGGGCGTTCCCCTCGGGGCGGATGGGCGGCAGCGTCACGATCCCGAGGAACGCGAACGAGAAGAGCACCACGTCGACCGTGTAGGTGGGCGCGAAGCCGATGCCCGCGACGAGGACCCCCGCGAGCGCCGGCCCGACGGTGAGCATCAGCCCCGTGCCGATGCCGCCGAGCGCGGCGGCGGCGGGCAGCAGCGAGGCCGGCAGGAGGCGCGGCACGATCGAGGCGCGCGACGTCGCGATCATCGTGCCGGCCACCGCGTTGACGCAGGTCAGCACGTAGAGCAGGCCCACCTCGTGCAGGCCGAGCCAGGCGTGCAGGGCGATGGCGGCGGTCGACAGCCAGGCGAAGACGGCGGCGACGAGGGCGACCCTGCGCCGGTCGAACGCGTCGGCGAGCATGCCGCCCCAGAGGCCTGCGACGATCATGGGCACGAGCGAGACGACGCCGACCAGCGCGACGGCGAAGGTCGAGCGGGTGATGTCGTAGACCTCGAGCCCGACGGCGACGAGGGTGAGCTGCGTCCCGATCCCGCTGACGGTGTTGCCGACGAAGAGGCGCGCGAACGCCGGGCTCTGCCGCAGCGGCGTGACGTCGACGAGCACCGGACGGCGGGACGGGGCAGGGGCGGGAGTCGGAGTGGTCAAGGCTCCATCATGCGCGATGCGCACGGTTCGGGGTCGACGTCCCGCCTCCTCCCGACGACACGAGGAGGCGGTGGTTGGATGGACCCATGACTCACGACCCCAGCACCAAGCCCGAGATCGACGCCCCCACCGCTCCTGCTCCCGCCGAGCTCGAGATCACCGACATCACGGTCGGCGACGGCGACGAGGCCCGGTCCGGCTCGACCGTCAACGTCCACTACCTCGGTGTCGAGTTCGACTCCGGCGAGGAGTTCGACGCGTCGTGGAGCCGCGGCGAGCCCATCAACTTCCCCCTCGCGGCGCTCGTCCGCGGCTGGCAGGAGGGCATCCCCGGCATGAAGGTCGGCGGCCGCCGCCAGCTCGTCGTTCCGCCGCACCTCGCCTACGGCCCCGCCGGCGGCGGGCACCCGCTCTCGGGCAAGACCCTGATCTTCGTCATCGACCTCCTCGGCGTCAGCTGATGACGGCCCCTTCGATCGGCCTCGCCGACGGCCGGACCATCCCGGCCCTCGGCCTCGGCACGTACGGGATGGACGGCGACGAGGGCGCGGGCCAGGTCGCCACGGCGATCGAGTCCGGCTACCGCCTCCTCGACACGGCCCTCAACTACGGCAACGAGGCGGCGGTCGGCGAGGCCGTCCGTCGCGTCGACGTGCCGCGCGACGAGCTCGTCGTCACGTCGAAGCTGCCGGGCCGGCACCACGGCTACGACGAGACGCTCGCGAGCTTCGAGGAGACGCGGCAGAACCTCGGCCTCGACTTCGTCGATCTCTACCTCATCCACTGGCCGCTGCCCCGGGTCGACAAGTACGTCGACTCGTTCCGCGCGTTCGTGAAGCTGCAGGAGGACGGCCTCGTCGGCAGCGTCGGCGTCTCGAACTTCACCGAGGAGCACCTGCAGCGCGTCGCCGACGAGACCGGCGTCGTGCCCGTGGTGAACCAGATCGAGCTGCACCCGTACTTCCCCCAGGCGGGGATGCGCGCGGTGCACGAGCGCATGGGGATCGTCACCGAGAGCTGGAGCCCGCTGGCCAAGCAGAGCGAGCTGCTGCAGGAGGCGGTGGTCACCGAGATCGCCCGTGCCCACGGCAAGACGCCCACCCAGGTCGTCCTGCGCTGGCACGTCCAGCTCGGCGCCGTGCCCGTGCCCAAGTCGGCCGACCCCGGCCGCCAGCGCGAGAACCTCGACGTCTTCGACTTCGAGCTGTCCGACGAGGAGGTGGCGCGCATCAGCGGCCTCGAGCGCGGCCGGCTCTGGGACGGCGACCCCGAGACGCACGAGGAGTTCTAGCTCCGCCTGCGGTCTAGACCGCTCGGCTCGACACGCCCGTGTCCTCTCCGGAGGGCGCGGGCGTCGTCGCAGGTGGGGCGGAGGCGTGCCCGGGCACAGGTAGACTGGCGTGCCGTCTTTTCCCGAGGGGTGGAGCAAACCTGGTGTCATCTGAGCTCGAGCGCGAACGCGCCTACGTGGCCACGCTGTACGCGCGTCTGGACGAGTTGAAGGCCGACGCCCGCGTCCGGCTGGAGAGCACCCGGCGAGAAGCCGTGGGCGGCAACCACCAGAGCCGCAGCGAGCGGGACGCGTTCGCCAAGCTCTACGAGGACACGATCACCCAGCTCGGCGCCGTCGACGAGCGGCTCGCCTTCGGCCGCCTCGAGCTCGAGCGGCCCGACGAGACCGGCAGCGCCCTCCGGTACATCGGCCGGGTCGGCCTGCGCGACCGGCAACACCACCCGATCCTGCTCGACTGGCGGGTGCCCGGCGCGAGCGCCTTCTACCAGGCGACCGCGGCGACCCCCATGGGCGTCCGGGCCCGCCGTCACCTCACCCTCGCCGGCCGCGCCGTCACCCGCCTCGAGGACGAGGTCTTCGACCCCGAGCTGCTCGACCGTGACGACGTGCAGCTGCAGGGCGAGGGCGCGCTGATGGCGGCCCTCACGGCCCAGCGGACCGGTCGCATGACCGACATCGTCGCCACGATCCAGGCTGAGCAGGACCGGATCATCCGGTCCGAGCTCGACGGCGTGCTCGTCGTCCAGGGCGGGCCCGGCACGGGCAAGACCGCCGTCGCCCTGCACCGTGCGGCCTACTTGCTCTATTCGCACCGCGACCGTCTTCGCGGCTCGGGCGTGCTCATCGTGGGCCCGTCGCGGTCGTTCCTGCGGTACATCGAGCAGGTGCTCCCGTCGCTCGGCGAGAGCGGCGTCGTGCTGTCGAGCCTCGGCGGGCTCTACCCCGACCTCGAGACCCAGGTCGACGACGCCCCGGACGTCGCGGCGCTCAAGGGCTCGGCCGAGATGGTCGAGCTGATCAAGCGAGCCGTGCGCTCGCGGCAGGTCCGGCCGACGCAGGCGACCACGATCGACATCAACGGCGAGCGGCTCGTCGTGCAGCCCGAGCTGATCGGCGACGCCATGCGGCGCGCACAAGAGCGGGGCAAGCAGCACAACCTCGGCCGGGTCACCTTCAACAAGGCGGCGCTCTCGGCGCTGACCCGCCTGCTCGTGTCGCAGATGCGCGAGCACGGCACGACCGTCGACGAGTCGGACGAGGCGGTGCTCCGTGAGGACATCCGCCAGTCGCACGACGTGCGGGTGCTGCTCAACACCGCGTGGATGCCGCTGTCGGCCGAGAAGCTCGTCGAGGACATGTTCGCGCGCCCGAACTGGCTCGCGACCATCACCCAGCGCTGGACGCCGGCGCAGCGCGCCTTGCTCCAGCGGCCCCGCGGCTCGCAGTTCACGATCTCCGACGTGCCGCTGCTCGACGAGGCGGCCGAGCTGCTCGGCGAGTTCCAGGCCGGGGTCGACCCCGACAAGCTGGCCCGCAAGCAGCAGCGCAAGCGCGACATCGAGAACGCCGAGCGGGCGATCGAGAACATGGGGGTCGAGGGCATGGTGTCGGCGGAGCAGATCGCCGGCGGCTTCGCCGAGCGCGCCGCGTCGATGACCACCTCCGAACGCGCCGCGGGCGACCGGACCTGGGCCTTCGGGCACGTCGTGGTCGACGAGGCGCAAGAGCTGTCGCCCATGCAGTGGCGGCTGCTGTCGCGCCGCTGCCCGCTGCGCTCGTTCACCGTCGTCGGCGACATCGCTCAGGCGTCCAGCCCGGCCGCCGCCTCCTCGTGGGACAGGGCGCTCCAGGTCCTGCTCGGCCGTCGTCGCGGCTCGAGCGTCGCCGGCACCACGGCGCCCTGGCGCCTCGAAGAACTCACGGTCAACTACCGCACGCCGAGCCAGATCGTCGAGCACGCCGAACGCCTGGCCGTCGAGAACGGGCTGACCATCACGGCGAGCCGGTCGGTGCGGTCGAGCGAGTGGCCGGTCCGCGAGATCGCGGTGCCTGCCCTCGCCGCCGCGGGCGACAGCCGAGGAGGCGCAGCGCACGACGCCCTCGTCGCAGCGGCCCTCGAGGCTGTCGCCGCCGACCGGGGGATCGACTCCGAGGGGACGCTCGCGGTCATCGCGCCGCAGCACCTCGTGGCAGACCTCGTCTCCGGGCTGGACCCGGTGTTCCCCGGGCAGGTGGCGCCGGGCACGGCGTCGCTGACCCGGCCGATCTCGGTGCTCAGCCCCGCGACGTCGAAGGGGCTGGAGTTCGACAGCGTCGTGCTCGTCGATCCCGAGGGCATCCGCACGGGGGCGGTCCGCGGCGCGGCGAGCCTCTACGTCGCGATGACCAGGCCGACGCAGCGCCTCACGGTCGTCGGTTAGCGCCGGCGGCCCGGGCCGCCGCCTCGACCCGGTCGTGGTGGGCGCGCCAGCCCTCGTCGTCCCGGTCCGGGACGTTCGGGTCGGCCGGTCCGTTGCCGAGCCTGCCGTCGACGAGCTCGCGGGCGAGGTCGGCGTGGCCCGCGTGACGCGCGGTCTCGACGCACAGGTGCACGAGGATCGAGTGCAGCGTGACGTCGCGCCGGTCGGCCGGCCACCACGGCACCACGCCGGGAGAGTCCAAGTCGAGCGCCGCGACGGTCGCGTCGGCGTGGTCGGCCGAGTGCCGAGCGAACGCGACGATCGCCTCCCGGGTCTCGTCCTCGGTCGCCCAGAGGTCCGCCTCCGGCTCGCTCGTGTCCGTCAGCCACGGCATCTCCTGCGGCGACGGCCGGTCGAAGACCTCGCCGAGGTAGCCGAGCTGGACGCTCGCGACGTGCTTGACGAGGCCGAGCAGGTTCGTGCCGCTCGCCACGAGCGGACGCCGGGCGTCGTACTCGTCGAGCCCGTCGAGCTTCGCGAGCAGGTCGGCGCGCTGCTTCGACAGGTAGCGCTGCAGGGTCTCTTTCTCGTCCATGTGCCCAGCGTGCCGCCTCCCCGCCTCGGCCGCCAGCCCGACCGCGGACGCTCAGCGGTAGTCGGGCGGCCAGGCGAACGCAGGAGGCGCGGTCACGGTCTCGCCCCGGGGCGCGAGCACGAGCGCGACGTCCTCGAAGTCGCTCAGCCGGATGCCGGCCGGGTCGCCCGACCAGCGGCTCCCGTCCACGAAGGCGGTCAGCTCGAGGCCGTCATCGGGTCCGAGCGAGCCGATGCTCACGGCGTCGAGGTGCACGTCCCACTCGGTGAAGAGCTGGCCCAGCACGAACGACTCCCGTCGGGGCGACTCGACGTGCACGATGCCGGACGTGTCGTGGGTGTGCAGGGGAGCGGCGAGCTTCGTGTCGGCGTCGTGCCCGATGTCTCCGGGGATCGTCACGGCCTCGCCGGCGACCGTGATCGAGAGGTGCGTGTGCACGTGCATCGCGAGGTCCTCGCCCCAGACGTTCTGCATGCCCGCGAGCTCGGCACGGCCGAGCCGGTCGCCCACGGCGGGCACGGGCCAGGGCGGGGCGTTCTGGGCGCCGACGACCCGGGACGGCTGCGCCGATCCGACCAGCCCGATCCCGACGGCACCGCCGATGACGACGAGTGCGGCCACGGACGCGAAGACGGTGTCTCGAGAGGGCACGCGACTAGGCCCCGTGGCCCGGCGCGGTGGGGTCGTGCGCGGCGCCGCGCTCGCCCGCGCGCTCCGCGTCGCTCACCTCGCGCACCCGGTCGACGAGCTCCCGCCAGGGCCCGGTCACCTGTTGCTCGGGCAGCTTGGCCTTCTTCGCCGGCGACGTCTCCGCCGAGATGACCCACACGAAGCGGTCGGGCTGCACCGACTGGGTCGGGGCGGGGGCCTCCGACCAGGGCACGAGGTCGAGCAGCACCAGCCAGGACTCGGTGTCGGGTTCGGCAGCGACGTCGACCTGCCAGGTGCGAGTGAGCCCGGCGAAGCCGCCGGACCTCTGGACGGTCACCATCATGGCCGCGATGCTACTCCGCGGCGCCGAGCTGCCGAGGGCGTGAGGTCCGGCACTCTGGGGACCAGGACTCAAGCTGCCGGCTCGACGCCCACGCCCTTCCAGCCTGCGGTCGTGGCCCGCGCCTCCTCCGAGTCGGTTCCGTACCGTGCTGCCGCCGCCGAGACGGTGGCCGCGGCGAACTCCGCGAAGGAGGCGGTCGGTGACAGCTCGCCGCCGACCAGAGTGTCGTACCAGACCTGCCCCGCGCGCTCCCACGCTCGGCCGCCCAGGGCGTCGGCGACGAGGAAGAACGCCCGGTTCGGGATGCCCGAGTTGAGGTGGACGCCCCCGTTGTCGTCGGTCGTCTCGACGTAGTCGTCCATGTGGGCAGGCTGAGGGTCCTTGCCGAGCACGTCGTCGTCGTACGCCGTGCCCGGCGCCGACATCGATCGGAGCGCGCGGCCCTCGACGGCCTCGGTGAAGAGCCCCTCGCCGATCAGCCACGTCGCCTGCTCGGCAGCCTGGTCGAACAGGTGCTGCTCGACGAGCGCGCCGAAGACGTCGCTGACCGACTCGTTCAGGGCGCCCGACTGCCCCTGGTACTCGAGGTTCGCGGTGTACTGCGTGACGCCGTGGGCCAGCTCGTGGCCGATCACGCTGACCGACGCGGTGAACCGGCCGAAGACCTCGCCGTCGCCGTCGCCGAAGACCATCCGCTCGCCGTTCCAGAACGCGTTGTCGTAGTCCTGGCCGTAGTGCACGGTCGCCTCGAGGGGCAGGCCCGCGCCGTCGATGCTCGACCGCCCGTAGACCTCGCGGAACAGGGCGTGCGTCGCGCCGAGGGCGTCGTACGCCTCGGTCACCGCGACGTCGTCGCCCGGGGGCTCGCCCTCGCCCCGGACCCGCACCCCGGGCAGCTGCTCGGTGCCCTGGGCGTCCGAGACGGTGCGCTCGACCTCGGGGCCCCGGGCGACGGCGCCCTGCCGCACGGGCGGCGCCTCGCTGCGGGCGGCGCGCACCTCGTCGATCTGCCGCAGCCCGTGCCGGGCCGCCTCGGGGGCTCGTGCGAAGCGCTCGGTGTCGGCCGCGGCGAGGTGGGCGAGCAGGTACGGGGGCACGATGTAGCGGGTCATGGACAGACTCTGTCACCGGCCTCCGACATCGGGGCCGTCCGTTCACACGATCGTCACGAGCGGCTGGTCGGGCGAGCGACCCGGCGAGCGGTCGGGCAGCTCACGAGGGGCCGCGGGCCCCCGGAGGTGCGGGGCGGCCTCCGCGAGCCGGTAGCGTCGACCGGATGACCGCCTCCGACGCCTCCGCCCTCGTCGACCGAATGATCGCCGTCGTCCCCGACTTCCCCGTCCCCGGGATCCTGTTCCGCGACGTGACGCCGCTCTTCTCCGACGCGGACGCCTTCGCGACCGTGACCGCCGCCCTCTCCGAGCCGTTCGACGGGGCCTTCACCGCCGTGGCCGGCATCGAGGCCCGGGGCTTCGCGCTCGCCGGCGGCATCGCGATCGAGCAGGGCGTCGGCGTCCTCACCGTGCGCAAGGCCGGCAAGCTGCCCGGCGAGGTCCTGAGCGAGAGCTACGCGCTCGAGTACGGCGAGGCGACGCTCGAGCTGCGGCCGAGCCAGCTGCCCCCGGGCACCCGGGTGCTCGTGGTCGACGACGTCCTGGCCACCGGCGGCACGGCCGACGCGACGGTCACCCTGCTCGAGCGCGCGGGCTACGAGGTCGTCGGCATCGCCGTGCTGCTCGAGCTCGAGGGCCTGCCCGGCCGCGAGCGCCTGGCTTCGCGCATCCCCGTGCACGCCCTCGGCAGCGCCCCCGCCTAGGGCGCGAGCCACCCCGGGAACAGCAGCAGCGACGCCCCCACGAGGCACGCCGCCGCGACCCCCACGAACACGCCGACCCAGAGGACGCCGGGCACGTGGGTCAGCCCGGCGAGCTGGTCGGCGTCCGACTCCGTGCGGGCGCCGCGGCGCGCCGCTCGCCGACGACTCGACTGCAGCTCGACGGAGGCGCGCAGGGCGCCCAGGCCCAGCACGCTGACCAGCACCAGCCCGAACACCTGCTGCCACTCGACCGGGGCGAGCCACGTGACGCCCGCGACGACGGCCGCGCCCACGAGCACGACCCACAGGCCGAACCAGTTGCGGATCTGCACGAGCATCAGCGCGAGGAGCAGCAGGAGCGCCCAGAGCAGCCCGGCGGCGAAGCCCGCGCCGAGCAGCCAGGCGGCGCCGAGCGAGGCCAGCGCCGGGGCGGTGTAGCCCGCCAGCAGGGTCAGCACCATGCCCGGCCCCGACCGCGGCCCGCGCGAGACGGTCAGCCCGGACGTGTCCGAGTGCAGGCGGATCCCCGTCAGCCGCCGCCCGGTCAGCACGGCGGCCAGGCCGTGGCCGCCCTCGTGCACGACGGTCACCGCGTGCCGCACCGTGTGCCAGGTGCCCGGCAGCAGCACGAGCGCGGCCCCGGCGGCGACGGCCAGCAGCATCCACGACAGGGGGAGCGGATCGGCGCGCTGCGCGACCCGGGCCCACAGAGCGGCCAGGGAGGCGGTGGTCTCGTCCATCCCGCCAGCCTAGGAGGCGCCTCCCGGTCCTCCCTCCCCAGGCTCGATCACCTCCGTCGAGAGGATGGTCCTCGGCTCCGGGCGGCGTCTTCCGAGCCGGCGTGCCGCACCATGGACGGATGCGCCGCGCCGTCCTCCTCCTCTTCAGCCTCGTCTACCTCGCCGGGGTGGCCTGGATGACGCTGCGCCCGTCGGTCTACGGCGACGGCACGTCCGAGCTGCTCTGGCGCGCCCTCGACTTCTTCGGTCGTCACGAGGAGACGAGCTGGATCACGTTCGCCAGGGTCGAGGCGGCGGCGAACGTCGCCATGTTCGTGCCCATGGGCATGTTCCCCGCGCTGCTCCTCCCGAAGCGCGCCTGGTGGGTCGGCGTCGTGGTCGGCTTCGCCGCGACCTGCGCCATCGAGCTCTACCAGGGCACAGCCCTCTCGTCGACGCGGTTCTCCGACCCGCAGGACATCCTGATGAACACGATCGGCGCGGCGATCGGAGCCGCGTTCGTCGGTCTCGTCCTGCCGAGTCGCCGCCGCTCGCGAGATCGCCGCCGGTCACCTCGCCCGGCACCCGTCTGGTAGGCTCGCCCGGTTGCCGTCTGAACGGCCGCGGAACAAGAGAGCTCGCACATCCTGTGACGGGCGCCGCGCAACGAACTGGAAAGGGGATCCTGAATGGCACTCGCACCTGACGTCAAGACCCGGATCATCGAAGAATACGCGACCCACCCCGGCGACACCGGATCCCCCGAGGTCCAGGTCGCCGTGATGACGCAGCGCATCCTCGACCTGACCGAGCACCTCAAGGAGCACAAGCACGACCACCACTCGCGTCGTGGCCTGCTCCTCCTCGTCGGCCAGCGCCGTCGTCTCCTGGGCTACCTGTCCAAGGTCGACATCGAGCGCTACCGCACGCTGATCGGTCGTCTCGGCCTGCGTCGCTAGTCGACCTCCGAGTCTCGACTCCGGCCCCCGTCCTGCTCTGCAGGGCGGGGGCCGTTCTCGTCCGCGCGGGGGAGCAGACCGCACGAGGAAGAGCGGAGGGACCGGCTCAGTACCAGTTGTTCCTGACCCAGAATCCCCACGCGCCGCAGGGGGTCTTGTAGCGAGACGCGATGTAGCTCAGCCCCCAGTTCACCTGGGTGCGGTAGCTGGTCTGCCAGTCCAGCCCCGCCGACGCCAGGTTCTTGGCGGGCCAGGCCTGGGGGATGCCGTAGGCGCCGCTCGTCGGGTTCGTGGCGTTCGTGCGCCAGCCCGACTCCTTGTTCCAGAGCTGCACGAGGCAGTCGTACTCGGCGCCCGTCCCGATGCGCGACGCCGCGTAGGCCTTCGCGCCTGCAGGGTCGTTGACCACGCCGGCCGGCGGTGCCGGCGTGGGGGCAGGAGACGGGGCGGGGGCAGGCGCGGGGGCGACCGGCGCAGGCGCGACGGGTGCGGGGGCGACA
>NZ_CAUPYL010000081.1:0-10911 GCF_963515265.1 uncultured Frigoribacterium sp. | reverse complement strand
GACAGGGGTTCGCCACCCTCGCTGGATGAGATTGGTGCGTTACCTGACCGTTACCTCAGCAGTCCGTCGGCTCCGATCAGGGGTCGAGCAGGACTCGCATGGCCTCCGTGAGCACGCGGTTGCCGGCACGGAGCGCGACGACCTCCGCCTCGAGGGCCGCGATCTCGTCAGTGTGCGGCACCGGAGCGCGGGCAGCGACGGGGGTCGGGGCAGGAGGTGCGGGCTGGGTCTCGACGTCCGGTCCGGCTTCGCGGTCCGCCTCCGCCTCCGCCTCCGCCTCCGACTGGTGTTCTTCGTCAGGCTCGACGTCCGCGTCCGGCATGACCTCGGGCACCGGCACCGGCGCAGGCTCGATCCGCGTCGTCACGACCTGCGAGAACTTGGGACGGGGCTTCCGGGCCGGCTTCTCGGGCTCGGGTGCCGCCTCCTCGACCCAGGCGCGCAGCGTCTGCTGCGGGATGCCGAACTCGTCGGCGACCACCGTGAGCACGTTGCGGTCGCCCGGCTTCGTGGCCCTGCGCTCGAGGACCCGCGCGGTCGCCGCCTCGCGGGTGTCGTCGTCGTACCACTCGTCGTAGGGCATGCGCCGATTCTAGGGACGGCTGCGCGGCCACAGACCGCACGGCCGCGGACTCGTCACGGTCGAGTCGTCACCGAGGGAGCGGGAACGACTCCACCCATGTGGTGAACGAGTCGAGGTCGTCGCCCGCGAGCACGGCCTGGGGCGCGGCCTCGACGGGGCTCACCACGAAGGCGAGCGAGCGGTCGGGGAGGTGGGCGGTGACGTCGCCCACGACCGACGACCGCGCGGCCGCCCGGGGCCACGCGAGGTAGACGGGCCACTCGGCGCCGACCGACTCGACGATGCCCTGCCGGTCCGCCACGAGGTCCGTGAGCTCGTCGTGCCTCACGAGCACACGGGCGACCCCGTCGGAGAGGGCGACCGCCGGCAGGGCTCGTTGCTGTCGGGGGCCCTCGCGAAGGGTGGCCGCCTCGGCCGTCAGCCCCGCTCCCGACCACGGAGCGACCGCGTCGAGGGTCGCCTCGAGGGCTGCCGCGGCCGCGGCGTCGGCCTCGGCACGCGCCTGTCGCCTGCGCTCGAACACCGCGCCCTACGCCGCGATGTCGAAGACGACGACCCGGGCGGCCGAGTCGCGCAGGAAGCCCGCGACCGGCAGGTGCTCGGGGTGCGGGAGGTACGCGTCGAGGGCGGCCCGGTCGCGGAAGCGGACCACGAGCATCCAGTCGAAGCCTCCCTCGAGGCCCTCGCCGCTGACGGTGGGGCCGCTCGACACGGACAGCACGCCGTCGATGGTGGTCAGGTGCTCGTCCGACAGCTCCGTCGCCCTCGCCGTCGCGTCGACCCCGTCGTTCCACTCCGCCAGCACCACGTGCAGCACCTCTGTCGTCTCGGCCATGTCGCGTTCCTCTCGTCGCCGACCGGCTCCCGGTCGCTCGTCCCAGCCTGGACCCCGAGGAGGCGCAGCGCCGGGGGCGCCGACGGCCCGGGCAGGCAGAGTGCCCGGGCGCACAGAGAGAGGAGCGACGCATCATGGTCGGACGCGGCTGGCCGGGGGGCGAGTCCCGGGCCGCGCGAAGCTGGGAGCCAGCCGGAGGTGCGTGACGGGAGGGGAGCGGCACACGACTTGATGGGGAGTCCTGCACCGCACCTCCCCCGGGGAGATGCGGGCGAGCAGGGCCGAGACCAGGAGGAGCCCCGTGGCCGAGAAGGACACCACCGACACCGCCGCAGCCGAGACGCGCACCGACGACGGCCGCACCGGAGCGCGCCTGCGCGACCAGCTGAGCAGCCGGGCCGACCAGCTGAGCAGCCGCGCGATCGAGCCGATCGTCAAGGCCGTGCGCGGCGAGATCGGCAAGGCGAAGGCCGAGGTCGCCGACCGTGCCCGAAGTGCGCGCACCGGACTCGTCCTCGTGGGGGTCGGCGCCGTGCTGGCCGTCGTCACCGTCGGGCTGCTCGCGGCCGTCGTCGTCGCGGCCCTCGCCGTGGCGCTGCCGCTCTGGGCCGCGACCCTCATCGCCTTCGCCGTGTTCGCGATCGCCGCGGCGGTCGTCGTCAAGGTCGGCGTCTCGGCGCTGGGACGCGGCGTCCCGCCCGTCCCGAGGGACACGATCGCCGGGCTCGGGTCGCGGCGCGGCGAGGCTGAGCAGGCGCGCGACCGCGACTGACCTCGTCAGCACCAGCACCAGCACCAGCACCAGCACCAGCACCAGCACCAGACAGCACCAGCACCAGCACCAGACAGCACCAGCACCCGACAGCACCACCACCCGACAGCACCACGTACCCGAGAGACCCGCACCCATGGCACGTCAGACCCCCGTCAGCCGCTCGACCTCCGAGCAGCGCACCCAGCACGCCGAGACCTGGTCGAGCGGCGCCCGCTACGCCTCCGAGGCGCTCGGCGCGTTCCTCCTCGTGCTCGGCGGCGTCGGCACCGCCGTGCTCGCCTCGTCGTTCCCCGACGACGGCAACGCCGTCGGGGTCGGGTTCCTCGGCGTCGCCCTCGCCTTCGGCCTGAGCGTGATGGGCGGCATCTACGCCGTCGGCCACATCTCGGGCGGCCACTTCAACCCCGCCGTCACGGTCGGCTTCGCGATCGCCGGACGCACCGAGTGGCGCCACGTGCCCGGCTACGTCGTCGCCCAGGTCGTCGGCGGCCTGGCCGGAGCGGGCGTGGTCGCTGCGGTCGTCGCCGACGGCCCCTCGGGTGCCTTCGCGGCCGCTCGCGAGTCGGGCTTCGCCTCCAACGGGTTCGGCGCGCTCTCGCCCGGCGGCTACGGCCTCGGCGCCGTGCTGCTGATCGAGGTCGTGCTCACCGCGGTCTTCGTCGGCGTCATCCTCTCCGTGACCGCGAAGAAGGAGTACGCCGCCCTGGCGCCCGTGGCGATCGGCCTCACGCTGACCCTGATCCACCTCGTCAGCATCCCCGTGAGCAACACCTCGGTGAACCCCGCCCGCTCGATCGCCGCGGCCGTCGTCGCCGGGCCCGACGCGCTCGGCCAGGTGTGGGCGTTCATCGCGGCGCCCCTGGTCGGTGCGGTCGTCGCGGGTGTGGCCCACCGCCTCCTTCGCCGGCCAGCCCGCAAGGGCTGATCCGCGGGGGCCGATCCGCACGGTCGACACGCGCCTACGATCCCGACGACACGCACCACGAACCCCACGACACGACGCCCGCACCGAGCGGGCAGAGGAGAAGACACCCCATGAGCGAGTCCTTCAGCGACAAGGCCAAGCGCGCCGCCAGCCGCGCCCTCGACGAGGCCGAGCGCCGGTACGCGGCCCCCGGCGACCGGGACGGCAGCACCTCTGCGGGACGCGACAGCGACGGCCGCGGCGGAACCGGTGGGCTGAGCAGCACCGACCGGCTGCTGCAGAAGGCGAAGGAGGCGGCCTCCGAGGTGCTGGACCGCACCCAGGACCGAGGCGAGCGGTTCGCGGACAAGGCCGGCCGGGCGACCTCGGACGTCGTCGACCGCACCGTCGGATCGCTCGACACGGACGACGAGGGCACGGGGGTCGCGGCGTTCGTGCGTCGGAACGCACGGCGTCGACCCGTCGTCACGGTCGTGGCGGCCGTGCTCGTCGGGGTCGCCGTCGGCAAGACCATCAGCAGGTAGCCGGGCACCCCGCGGATGCGCACTGGTTCGTCACAGGACTTCCCAAGCGGCCGCAAATCAGTGACACTTACTCAGAACCTTTCTCGATGCGACGGCGCACCCCTGCGCAGACGCCGTGATGGGGGGATCACCGTTCTGCCGCCCCTCACCCGGCGCGGCTCACTCTGAGAAAAAGGATCACCAGTGAAGCAGTCCCGCATCTTCTCCGTGGCCGTGGCGTCCGCCGCGGTCCTCGGTTCCGTCGTCGCCGTCTCCGGCACGGCGAACGCCGCATTCGACCCCGACACGGCTGACCGCGTCACCACCAACGCGCAGCTCGGCCAGGAAGTGCCCGGCACGCCCTACCCCGCCACCGGCTGGTTCCAGGGCGCCGTCACGGCCCCCGCCGGCACGGTCACCTTCGACGGCGCCGGCCTCAACTCGGCCGGCGGCAACGTCCAGCTGCTCAACGCCTACGACGCGCCGGCCAGCACCCTGACCGACCTCGTGCTCGACGCCGACTTCGCGTCGCTCGGGGACGCGACCTTCCAGGTCCCGATCTTCGCCAACGCCACGGGCACCGGCACCCAGTTCACGACGCTGCGTCCGGTCGCGACCGGCGACGCCGGCTTCACCGCCACGAGCCAGTGGGTCACCTCGCAGGCCCTCGGCACCTACGCCGCCGGCGCCGTCGCGACGCTCGCCGAGTTCCAGGCCCAGATCGCCCAGATCGACGCGGGCGGCGACCAGGCCGCCGCGGCGACCATCCTCGCCTACGGCTTCATCACGCCCGACCCCCTGACCTCGTCGGTCCAGGCCGTCGCGTTCGGTGACGAGAGCACGTGGTTCATCCCCGCGCCCTCCGGCACCTACGTGCCCGCCACGCTCACCGTCTCGCAGGTCAGCACGACCGGCATCGCGGTCGAGGGCGCCGGCTTCTTCCCGGGCGAGACCCTGTCCGTGCTGTTCTCGAACGAGAACGCCCAGAGCTCGGGTGACCAGGACATCGTCCTGACCGCCGACGCCCAGGGTCGCATCGCGGCGAACATCGTCATCCCCGCCGACCAGCTCCAGGGCCCCGGCACGTACATCATCAACCTGATCGGCGACGACTCGGGCATCGCGCTCGAGGGCGTCGTCACGGTGACCGCCGACGCCGCGGTGGCACCCGTGCCCGCCGGCCCGGTCGCCCCGGTCGCCGTGCCCGTGCGCGCGAACGCCGCGTTCACCGGCTAGTCAGCACCGCAGCACCTGCACCACCCGGAGGGCCGTCCGACGAGAGATCGTCGGGCGGCCCTCCGTCGTTCGCGCCACCGCCAGCAGGCGAAACGCGTCGATGCAACACGGTGTGGTCCGCATATGCCGACAACGCCGTTCGCGAGAACTGGATTTCCCGGTGTTGCAGCCCACGTTCTCGCCCGACCGTCGGCATCTGCGGGACGCGCCCGCGCCTCCTGCGGTCGGAATTCCCGCCGCCGGATCTGAGCCCGCAAAAGCCGACCTGAGCGCCTGCAATGACGGGATATTGAAGTGGTGCGGGCTGCGAGGGGGCCTGAAGGTCGGCATTTGCGGAGATGCGAGGGTGCGCAGTGGCGACCGCAGGAGGTGCGCGAGCTCCGAGCGGGACGGACCCGCGCCTCCTACGGAGTCGCCTCGGACGGGGACTCGCGGCGCACGGGCCCCTCGCCCACGACGTGGTGCCGTCCGAGCGGCAGCATCATCGGCGCGCCCGTCGTAGGGTCGTCGACCACCCGGCTGTCGAGGCCGAAGACGGCCCGGACGCAGTCCTCCGTCAGTACCTCGTGCGGCGTGCCCGCGGCGTGCACCCGCCCGTCGGCCAGGGCGACGAGGTGGTCGGCGTAGCGCGCGGCCAGGTTGAGGTCGTGCAGCACCATCACCACCGTGGTGCCGCGGCTGCGGTTGAGGTCGGTGAGCAGGTCGAGCACCTCGACCTGGTGGCTCACGTCGAGGAAGGTCGTCGGCTCGTCGAGCAGCAGCACGTCGGTCTGCTGCGCCAGCGCCATCGCGATCCAGACGCGCTGGCGCTGCCCGCCCGACAGCTCGTCGACCGAGCGGTCGGCGAGGCCGGTGGTCTCGGTCGCCTCGAGCGCCTCCGCGACGGCGAGGTCGTCGGCGGAGCTCCAGCGCGAGAGCAGGCCCTGGTGCGGGTGCCGCCCCCGGCCGACCAGGTCGGCGACCGTGATGCCCTCGGGCGCGACGGGCGACTGGGGGAGCAGGCCGAGCGTCCGGGCGAGCTGGCGCGCGGGCGTCCGGTGCACCTCGGCACCGTCGAGCACGACCTGCCCGGCACGCGGCTTGAGCAGGCGCGACATCGAGCGCAGCAGCGTCGACTTGCCGCAGGCGTTCGCGCCGACGATCGCGGTGATGCGGCCCGGCGGCACCACGAGGTCGAGGTCGTCGACGACGACGCGGTCGCCGTAGCCGAGGGTGAGTCGTCGGGCGACGAGCGAGTGGTCGGTGGTCACAACGAGCCTCCGGCACGGTTGGTGCGGACGATGAGCCAGATCAGGTAAGGGGCACCGAGCACACCGGTGACGACCCCGACGGGGAACCTCGTGCCGAGCGCGAACTGCCCCACGACGTCGGCGACGAGCACGAGCAGCGCCCCGACGAGCGCCGACGGCACGAGCAGCGAGCCGTGCGGACCGACGATGCGCGCCGCGATCGGGCCGGACAGGAAGGCCACGAACGCGATCGGCCCGCAGGCCGCGGTCGCGAACGAGATGAGGCCCACGGCCGCGAGGATGACCACCAGCCGCGTGCGGTCGACCCGCACCCCGAGGGCCGAGGCGGTGTCGTCGCCGAGCTGCGTGACCGAGAGGTCGCGCGACCGCGAGAGCAGCACGGGCGTCAGCACGACGAGCGCGACCAGCACCGGGACGACCTGCGGCCAGCTCGTGCCGTTGAGGCTCCCCGTCAACCAGCGCAGCGCCTCCTGCAGGTCCCACTGCGCCGCGCCCGACAGCACGTACGCCGTCAGGCTGTCGAGCATCGCCGCGACGCCGATCCCGACGAGCACGAGGCGCGTCCCCGCGACGCCGCCTTTCTTCGACAGGAGGTACACGAGCACGGCGACGGCGAGCCCCGCGGCGATGGCGAAGGCCGAGACCTGCGCGTCGTCGAGCGACAGGGTCACGATGGCGAACGCGGCGGCGGCGCTGGCGCCCGAGCTGATGCCGATGATGTCGGGGCTCGCGAGCGGGTTGCGCAGCATCGTCTGGAACGTCACGCCGCCCAGGCCGAAGCAGAGGCCGGCGGCGATCGCGAGCACGGCCCGCGGCAGCCGCAGGCGACCGACGGTGAAGGAGGCGCCCGGCACGTCCTGCCCGAGGACGACGCCGAGCACGTCGCCGGGCCCGTAGAAGGTGCGCCCGACCATGAGGGTGAGCACGAAGACGGCCAGCACGGCGGCGGCCAGCAGGCCGATCACCACGCGGCGACGGCGGCCGCGTCGGGCACGGCCGCGGGCGACGTCGGAGGCGACGCTCGCGATGCGGGCGGCACGGTCGTCGCGGGTGTCGCCCGCGTCGAGGGCGGCACCGGCAGCTGTCGAGGAGGCGCCCCTCGCGGAGCGCAGGTCGGCGCCGCTCACAGCGCCCTCAGCTTCGCGCGGCGGACGATCCAGATGAAGAAGGGGGCGCCGATCAGCGCCGTGACGATCCCCACGTCGATCTCGGCGGGCCGGGCGACGACCCGCCCCACCACGTCGGCGGCGGTGAGGAGCACGGCGCCCCCGACGGCCGAGAACGGCAGCAGCCAGCGGTGGTCGACGCCGGTCAGCAGGCGGCAGGCGTGCGGCACGACGAGGCCGACGAAGCCGATCGGGCCCGTGACGGCGGTCGCCGCCCCGCAGAGCACGACGGCGCCGAGGGCCGACAGCCCGCGGACGACCGCGACGCGCTCGCCGAGGCCGGCCGCGAGCTCGTCGCCGAGTGCCAGCGAGTTCAGCGCCTTGGCCGAGAGCAGGCAGACGACGAGCCCGACGGCGAGGAACGTCAGCACCTGGCCGAGGCTCGAGAACGTGCCGCCGCCCACGCCGCCGATCTGCCACGAGCGGATGCTCGCCGAGATGTCGCCGCGGGGCAGCGCGACGGCGGTGATGAACGAGGCGAGCGCGGCCGAGGTCGCGGCCCCGGCCAGGGCCAGCTTGAGGGGGGTGGCGCCTCCTCGTCCCAGGGATCCCACCGTGTAGACGAACAGGGCCGTGGCGGCGGCGCCGACGATCGCGACCCAGACGATGCTGGTCGCGGCGCTCAGGCCGAAGAACGCGAGACCGGTGACGACCGCGAGGGAGGCGCCCGTCGTGACCCCGAGGATCCCCGGGTCGGCCAGCGGGTTGCGCGTCACCCCCTGCATCACGGCCCCGGCGACGGCGAGGGCCGCCCCCGCCACGACGGCGAGCAGGGTGCGGGGGATCCGCTTCGCGACGGAGGCGCGGTCGAAGCCGTCGGTCGCGCCTCCCAGCGCGGCGAGGACGTCGTCGACCGACACCGACCGCGAGCCGATCGTCAGCGACAGGACCATGACGACGACGAGCACGCCCAGCAGCGCGAGCAGCCAGGCGGCACGGAGACGCCTCGGACGGCGCACGGCGGCGACGTCCGAGGCTGCCCCGGAGGTGGTGGTGACGGTCACGCTGGTGCTGGCTGCTCTCGGCGGCTCGGCTGGGGGCTACTTCTGCGACGCCTCGGCGAGGAGGTCGGCGTACTCGGCGAGGATCCACGAGATCGACAGGGGAGTCGGGTTCGCGGCCGTGCCCAGCGGGCCGGTGCTCGGCAGCGCGACGATCGCCTTGTTCGCGACGGCCGGCATCTGCGACAGGACGGGGTCGCCCTCGAGGGCCTGGACGAGCTCGTCGTCGCCGTACGTGACGATCACGTCGACGTCGTCGAACGTGTCGGCCGTCTCGGCGCTCTGCGTGAGCGAGAACAGGTCGGTCGAGTCGGACGCCTCCTGGATGCTCGCGGGCTGCTCCAGCCCGAGGTCGTCGAAGAACTGCACGCGGGTGTCGTGCGTCGTGTAGAAGCTGACCTCGCTGAGGTCGGTCGTGTCGACGTGCGTGAGGAACATCGCGGTGGAGTCGGTCAGCTCGGGGTGCGCGTCGGCGACCTCGGCGATCTCGCCCTCGAGCTCGGCCACGAGCTGCTCGCCCTCGGCGGCCATGCCCATGCCCTGGCTGTTGAAGGCGATCATGTCGCGCCAGGAGGTGCCCCACGCGGTCTCGGGGTAGGCGACCACCGGAGCGATCTCGCTGAGCGTGTCGTAGTCCTCCTGCGTCAGGCCGGAGTACGCGGCCAGGATCACGTCGGGCTCGGTGTCGGCCACGGCCTCGAAGTCGACGCCGTCGGTCTCGTCGAACAGCACGGGGGCCTCGCCGCCGAGCTCCTCGAGCTTCTCGCTGACCCACGGCAGGACGCCGTCCCCGTCGTCGTCGCCGAAGTCCGCACGCGCCATGCCGACCGGGACGACGCCCAGCGCGAGGGGCACCTCCTGGTTGGCCCAGTTCACCGTGGCGATCCGCTCGGGCTTCTCGTCGATCGTCGTCGTGCCGAGCGCGTGCTCGATGGTGACGGGGGTGAAGTCGCCAGAGCCGGTGCCGGCCGCGTCGGTGCCGGCGGACCCGGCGTCGGTCGAGCAGGCGGTCAGGCCGAGGGCCAGGACGGAGGCGGCGCTCAGGGCGAGGAGGCGCGAGGTGCGGGACATGGGGGCCTTCCGGAGGTGGGGCGAGGGCGGTGATGTGCGGTGCGAGGGAGGTGCAGGCGACTCGGTGTCGCGAGCCTGCCGCGGCGCGGGCCACGACTGCGGGAGGCGTGGAGGACGTGCCGCGGGCACGACGGATCGCCCGGTGTCGGGAGGGCACGCCGGGTGCGTGCCGCGTCGACGGACAGCCCCTCTCGCCGGTGCTGTCCGGCTCGGGGGCCCTCACGGGTGATCGCCGTGTTAGGTGTGCCTTACCTTACCTGGGACGACGGATGTCGGCAACCCGTCTTTCCGCAGATGCCGACCGGGGGGCTCCCATGTCGCGCGACATGCCGCGGAGGAATGTGCATCCCGGGCGTGTCAGTCGGCATTTGCGGAGGTGGGGACGCCGGCGAACTCACACGGAGAGTGATCTTGCTCCGCGCGGCGGCTGGGCCGGGCAATTCGGGTGCGCACGGTGCCGATCACTCTCAAATTACGGGCACGACCAGGGGCACGACCAGGGGCAGGGGCAGGGGCGAGAGGCGAGGAGGCGGGGGCGAGGAGGCGGGGCTAGCGGGCGACGAGCTCGCGGGCGGCGGCGAGCACCGCGGCGTCGTCGACGCCGCGCAGGCGCAGCAGCTCCGGGCCCGAGCCCGACTCGCCGAACTCGTCGATGCCGACGCTGATCCCGTCGAGCCCCGCGTAGCGGCCCCACGGCTGCCGCGAGCCGGCCTCCACCGTGACCCGGGCCCGCAGCGACGGGGGCAGCACCTCGTCCCGGTAGGCCCGGGGCTCCTGCTCGAACCACTCGAGGCACGGCAGCGACACGACGCGCACGTCGACGCCCTCGTCGGCGAGAAGCCGCGCGGTGCGGAGCGCGACCTGCACCTCGCTGCCCGTCGCGATCAGAGCCAGGTCGCCACCGCCTCCCTGCTGCCAGAGAACGTAACCGCCTCGGGGCGTTCCCTGCTCCGTGGCGTCGCCTCCCTCGAGGTCGGGCAGGGCCTGACGCGACAGGACGAGCGCGGTCGGCGCGACCGTCCGGTCCGAGCCCGCGGGCCGATCCCCAGAGCCGAGGAGGCGCCGCCACGCCGCGACGACCTCGCGCGCGTCGCCGGGACGCACGACGTCGAGACCCGGCACGGTCCGCAGCGACGCGACCTGCTCGACCGGCTGGTGCGTCGGCCCGTCCTCGCCGACGGCGACGGAGTCGTGCGTGTACACGTACAGCGCGGGCAGCTGCATCAGCGCCGCGAGGCGGATGCTCGGCCGCGCGTAGTCGCTGAAGGCGAGGTAGGTCGAGCCGTAGGGACGCCACAGCCCGTGCAGCGCGACGCCCGACATGATCGCCGTCATCGCGTGCTCGCGGATCCCGAAGTGCACGAAGTCCCCGCCGGGCAGGGCGGCGCTGACGGCCTCGCCCGGGATCCCGACGTTCGTCGACGACGAGAGGTCGGCCGAGCCGCCCCAGAGCCGGGCGGCGCCGTGCACCGCGCTGAGCACGGCGCCTGAGGTGGTGCGCGTGGCGGCGCCGTCGTCGACCGCGACGTTCGCCAGGGCCGCGGCCACCGCCTCCTCGTCCACGCC
>NZ_CAUPYL010000080.1:0-10923 GCF_963515265.1 uncultured Frigoribacterium sp. | reverse complement strand
GCTCCGGCCCGACCCCGGGGACCCACACCCCTGCCTCCGTGAGCCGTCCGCGCTGCCGGTCGAGCACCTCCTCGGGGGCGCCGTCGGCGAGGACTCCCCCGCCCGCGGCGAGCACGACGACGCGGTCGACGACGGGCAGCCAGACCGAGACGCGGTGCTCGACGACGACGAGCGTCGCCCCGGTCCGCTCGGCGACCCGGGCGACGGCGTCGCGCACCTCGACGACGCCCTCGGGGTCGAGGTTCGCCGTCGGCTCGTCGAGCAGGACGAGCCCCGGTCGCATCGCGAGGGCGCCGGCGAGCGCGAGGCGCTGCTTCTGCCCGCCGCTCAGCTGGGCGGTCGGCCACGAGCGCGGCAGGTCGAGCCCGACGGCGTGGAGGGCGTCGTCGACGCGGCGCCACGTCTCGTCGCGCGGCACGCCGATGTTCTCGCAGCCGAAGGCCACGTCGTCGCCGACGCGGGCAAGGACGACCTGCGAGTCGGGATCCTGCAGCACCAGCCCGACGCGGCCGCGCTGCTCGGCCGGGGGACGCCCGTCGACGAGCAGCTCGCCGCGGGCGTCGCCCTCGTCGGCGCCGCCCAGCACGCCGGCGAGCCCGGCGAGCAGGGTGGACTAGCCGGCCCCGGAGGCGCCGAGCAACAGCACGCGCTCGCCCGGCTCGACGACGAGGTCGAGCTCGGACACGGCCGGGAGGATCCGGCCGGCGTGCCGCCACCCCCAGCCGCGGGCGTCGACCCGGGCACCGGAGGAGGCGGTCACGTCGTCGAGGTCGCGTTGCTCAGACGCGTGCCTCGGCCGAGCGGCCGGAGGCGAAGCGGCTGAGCGCGCCGGTGCGGGCGAGCCCCCGGGCGGCGAGCCAGGAGAGCAGGCCTGCCAGCACGACGCCGGAGACGACGGCGCTGATGCCGTAGACGACCTTGAACTCGAGCGCGGTCGCGGCGACCGACGAGAACGAGGTGTCGAGCAGGGCGACCGCGACGCCCGCGCCGGCCCCGGCGAGGAGGGCGACGTGGAGGCGCCACGACGAGTACAGGAACGCGGCGAAGACGAGCTCGGCGCCGAGGCCCTCGACGACGCCCCAGATCAGGGTCGAGAAGCCCCACTGCGTGCCGATCAGCATCGACACCACGGCGGCCATCACCTCGGTGTAGACCGCGGCGCCCGGCTTGCGGATGATCAGCCCGCCGAGCACGCCGGCGAAGAGCCAGCCGCCCGAGAGCAGGCCCGACAGGCCGGGCGTGAAGGCCAGCAGGTTGCTGAGCGGCTCCCACGCGAGGCCCCAGGCCCAGAAGACGACGCCGCAGGCGACGCCGATGACGCTGGCGACGACGATGTCGACGACGCGCCAGCGGCGCGACGGCCTGGGCGACCTCGGCGGCGACTCCTGCGACGACGATGCTGTGGGACGATCCTGGCGACCGGGCTGGGCCTCGTTCGCGGACACGGAAACGGACATGTTCTCTCCTCCCTGCGCTGGCATGATCCAGATCAGGTTCGACGGTCGAAGCGTGGATCGCTTCCTCTCAGCCCGGATCACCGGACTCCCGTGTGTGTGCCGCCGATCATAGCGCCGCCGCGGCCCGACTGTGTGGACGGGCGTCGGTCACAGATCAGGAAGACAGCGCTCGCGCCTCCTGAGCTGTGCACGGTTCAGGACGATCGGCACCTCCGTTGCGGGGATCAGGCGCGATCTTCCTGAATGAGGAGGCAGGTCAGGCGAGGGTGAGCTGCCCGTCGGCACGCAGCCACTCGAGACCCTCGACGATCGCCTCGACCGACGTCCACCGCGGCGCGTAGCCGAGCAGACGCCGGGCCTTGTCGATGCTCATCGAGTGGCTGCGCGAGAGGTGCTGCCACGACGCGTCCGCCGACTCGGCGCTGCGCTGCGCCCGGAAGTCCTCGAACGACGCGAACGTGAGGTGCGCTTCCTGCCCGAAGGTCCTCGCGACCTGCTCGGCGAGGCCGCGCAGGGTGACCGCGCGGTCGCTGACGACGTGGAACGACTCCCCCACGGCCTGCGCCGGACGCTCAACGGCCCTCTGGAACGCCTGCGCCACGTCGTCGGCGTGCACGTGGTGGACCGTCTCGAGCCCGAGGCCCGGCATGACGACCTCGCGCCCCGCGGCGAGCGCCTCCCACACGTCGAGGTCGAGGTTGCCGACGGCGTTGATCATCGGCCAGCCGGGCCCGGTGATGTGCCCGGGGTGCAGCACGGCGCTCTGCACGCCGCAGGGCCGTCGCGACTCGGCGAGCAGCAGGCGCTCGATCTCGGCCTTCTGCGTGCCGTACTCGCCGACCGGCGTGCGCCGCGCCTCCTCGGTCACCGGCACCTCGGCCGACGGGCCGTGCACCCAGATGGTGCCGCAGTGCAGCAGCACGGTGCCGCTGCCCCGCAGCGCCTCGACGAGCGACAGCGCGGAGGCGGGCGTGAAGCAGATCAGGTCGACGACGACGTCCGCGTGCAGGTCGGCGATCGCCCGGCCGAACGAGCCGTCGGCGTCGCCGGCCTCGCGGTCGAGCTGCACCCGCTCGACGCCGGCCCAGGCGGCGTGCTCGCGGTAGGGCGCCGAGGCGCCGCGCGACACGGCGACGACGTCGTGCCCGGCGAGCACGAGCCGCGGCACGAGGTAGCCGCCGACGTGTCCCGTCGCGCCGATCACGACGACCCTCACGACGACACCGCCCCGAGGAGGCGCGGGCGAGGGTCGAGGACAGCTGCCGTCGTCGGCAGCGCTGCGGTCGTCATGGCCTCGACGCTAGGCGCGGCGGCCCCGGTGCGCCCGCTGCCCGTAGGCTGACGTGGTCCACGACCCGGAGGTCCGATTGCACACCTGGCCAGGCAACCCCTACCCGCTCGGCGCCACCTACGACGGCAGCGGCACCAACTTCGCGATCTTCAGCGAGGCGGCCAGCAAGGTCGAGCTGTGCCTCTTCGACGCCGACGGCGCCGAGACGCGCGTTCCCCTCACCGAGGTCGACGCCTACGTCTGGCACGCCTACCTGCCGACGGTGCAGCCCGGGCAGAAGTACGGCTACCGCGTCCACGGCGACTACGACCCCGCGGCGGGCTCGCGGGCCAACCCCGCCAAGCTGCTGCTCGACCCGTACGCCAAGGCCACCTGCGGCGAGATCGACTGGGACGAGTCGCTCTTCGCGTACCACTTCGGCGACCCCGACTCGCGGAACGACGACGACAGCGGCCCGCACATGATGCTCGGCGTCGTCATCAACCCGTTCTTCGACTGGCAGGGCGACCGCCCCCCGAAGTACAGCTACGACGAGACCGTCATCTACGAGGCGCACGTCAAGGGCCTCACCGAGACGCACCCCGACATCCCCGAGGACGAGCGCGGCACCTACGCCGGCGTCGCCCACCCGGCGATCATCGAGCACCTCAAGAAGCTCGGCATCACGACCCTCGAGCTGATGCCCGTGCACCAGTTCGTGCAGGACAACACGCTGCTCGAGAAGGGCCTCAGCAACTACTGGGGCTACAACACCATCGGCTTCTTCGCGCCGCACGCGGCCTACTCGGCGACGGGCGACATCGGCCAGCAGGTGCAGGAGTTCAAGACGATGGTCCGGGTGCTGCACGCCGCCGGCATCGAGGTCATCATCGACGTCGTCTACAACCACACCGCCGAGGGCAACCACCTCGGGCCGACCCTGTCGTTCAAGGGCATCGACAACGCCGCCTACTACCGGCTGATGGACGGCGACGCCAAGCACTACATGGACTACACGGGCACCGGCAACAGCCTCAACGTCCGCCACCCGCACTCGCTGCAGCTGATCATGGACAGCCTGCGCTACTGGGTGACCGAGATGCACGTCGACGGCTTCCGCTTCGACCTCGCCGCCTCCCTCGCCCGCGAGTTCTACGAGGTCGACCGGCTGTCGACCTTCTTCGAGCTCGTGCAGCAGGACCCGATCGTGTCCCAGGTCAAGCTGATCGCCGAGCCGTGGGACGTCGGCCCCGGCGGCTACCAGGTCGGCAACTTCCCGCCGCAGTGGACCGAGTGGAACGGCAAGTACCGCGACACCGTCCGCGACTTCTGGCGCGGCGAGCCCTCCACGCTCGGCGAGTTCGCGAGCCGCATCACCGGCTCGGCCGACCTCTACGAGCGCGACGGACGCCGCCCGGTCGCGAGCATCAACTTCGTGACGGCGCACGACGGCTTCACCATGCGCGACCTCGTCAGCTACAACGAGAAGCAGAACGACGCGAACGGCGAGGGCGGCGCCGACGGCGAGAGCCACAACCGCTCGTGGAACAGCGGAGTCGAGGGCGAGACCGACGACCCGCAGGTGCGCGCCCTCCGCGAGCAGCGCCAGCGCAGCTTCCTCGCGACCCTGCTGCTCAGCCAGGGCGTCCCGATGCTGCTGCACGGCGACGAGCTGGGCCGCACCCAGCGCGGCAACAACAACACCTACGCGCAGGACAGCCCGATCAGCTGGATCGACTGGGAGGCGGCGGACCGCGAGCTCGTCGAGTTCGTCGCCGAGGTGATCAAGCTGCGGCACGACCACCCCACGTTCCGTCGTCAGCGCTACTTCAACGGCCGTCCCGTCACCCGGGGCGAGGGCGAGCCGCTGCCCGACATCGTCTGGCTGACGCCCGAGGGCGACGCCATGCAGGAAGGCGAGTGGAACGAGTCCTACGCCAAGGCGATCGGCATGTTCCTCAACGGCGACGGCATCCGCGGGCGCGACCAGCGCGGCGGCCGCATCACCGACGTGAACTTCGTCCTGTACTTCAACGCGAGCGCCGAGACGGTCACGTTCGTCCTGCCGCCCGACGAGTACGCCGAAGGGTGGGAGGTGGTCGTCGACAGCACCGTCGCCGCGCCTCCGCCCCCGGCCCAGTCCGCTCCGCGCACGCCGACCGCGACGCGCGCCGCGACCACCACCCAGCCCCCCAGCACGCCGCAGGTCCCTGCCGCGCTGCTCGCCGGCGACCGGCTCCCCGTGGCGGGCCGTTCCCTCGTCGTCCTCCGAGCCACGGCCGAGGAGCACGCGTGACCCGACACGACCACCCCCGATCCACCTACCGGCTGCAGATCAGGGCGGGCTTCGACCTGTTCGCGGCGGCCGACCAGGTGCAGTATCTTCGCGACCTCGGCGCCGACTGGGTCTACCTGTCGCCGGTGCTCGAGGCCGAGCCCGGCAGCGACCACGGCTACGACGTCGTCGACCACAGCCGGGTCGACCCTGCCCGCGGCGGCACGGCCGGACTCGACGCGCTGTCCCAGCGCGCGCACGGCGCCGACCTCGGCGTGCTCGTCGACATCGTGCCGAACCACGTCGGCGTCGCGACCCCGAAGGCCAGCACCTGGTGGTGGGACCTGCTCACGCACGGTCAGGACAGCACGTACGCCGACGCGTTCGACGTCGACTGGGCGGCCGGCGGCGGCAAGGTGCTGCTTCCGGTGCTCGGCGAGCCGGCAGGCTCCGACGGCCGGATCGAGGGCCTCGAGGTCGTCGACGGCGAGCTGCACTACTACGAGAACGTCTACCCGATCGCGCCCGGCACCCTCGGCGACGCCGCGGACGGCCCTGCCGACGCCGCCGCCGTGCACGCCCGCCAGTCGTACGAGCTCGTGCACTGGAAGCGCGCCGACACCGACCTCAACTACCGCCGGTTCTTCGCGGTGAACACCCTCGCCGGCATCCGCGTCGAGGAGGGCTGGGTGTTCGACGAGTCGCACGCCGAGATCGGGCGCTGGTTCCGCGAGGGCCTCGTCGACGGTCTCCGCGTCGACCACCCGGACGGCCTCGCCGACCCGGGCGCCTACCTCGACCGGCTCGCCGCGCTGACCGGCGGCGCCCACGTGCTCGTCGAGAAGATCCTCGAGGGCGACGAGCGCCTCCCCGAGGACTGGGCGACGGACGGCACCACGGGCTACGACGCCCTCGCCGACCTCGACCGGGTCTTCGTCGACCCCCGCGGCGCCGCCGCGCTCGACGGCCTCGACTCGCGCCTCCGCGCCGACGACGACAGCGCGCACTCCCCCGCGGACGGCGACGCCCGCGCCTCGGACGAGGCGGTCGACTGGCACCGGATGATCCTCGGCACCAAGCGCGGCATCGCGGACGGCATCCTCGGCAGCGAGATCCGCCGCCTGGCGCGCCTCGTCTCGGACGACGGGCGCGCGGACGAGGCCGTCGTCGACGCCCTCGCCGAGCTCGCCGCCGCGTTCCCGGTCTACCGGAGCTACCTCCCGCAGGGCGCCGACCAGCTGGCCCGTGCGGCCGAGGTCGCGACCGGGAGCCGCCCCGACCTCGCGGACGAGATCGCCCGCGTCGTCGCCGTCCTGGCCGACGAGTCGCACCCGGCGTCCGTGCGCTTCCAGCAGACCAGCGGCATGGTGATGGCCAAGGGCGTCGAGGACACGGCGTTCTACCGCTACAGCCGCCTCGCCACCCTCACCGAGGTCGGCGCGGACCCCGCCGAGTTCTCGCTGACGCCCGCCGAGTTCCACGCTCGCCAGCAGGCCCGCCTGGCCGAGCGGCCCTTCGGCATGACGACGCTGTCGACGCACGACACGAAGCGCAGCGCCGACGTGCGCTCGCGCATCACCGTGCTCTCCGAGATCGGCGACGAGTGGACGGCGACCCTCGAGCGCCTCCGCGACCTCGCCCCGATCGGCGACGGCCCGTTCGAGAACATCCTCTGGCAGAGCGTCGTCGGCGCCTGGCCCGCGTCGCGCGAGCGCCTGCACGCCTACGCCGAGAAGGCGAGCCGCGAGGCGAGCACCTCGACCACGTGGACCGACCGCACCGCGGACGCCGAGGCCTTCGAGGAGCGCATGCACGCGGCCATCGACGCGGTCTTCGACCACGAGGAGGTGCGGCACGAGATCGAGAGGATCGTCGACGTCGTCCGCGCCCCCGGCCGCAGCAACTCGCTCGGCCTCGCCCTGCTCCAGCTCACGGGCCCCGGCAGCCCCGACGTGTACCAGGGCGGGGAGCTGTGGGACCACTCGCTCGTCGACCCGGACAACCGTCGCGAGGTCGACTTCGCGCTGCGCCGCCGCCTCCTCGACCAGGTCGCGGCCGGCGAGACGCCGCCGGTCGACGAGACGGGCGCGGCGAAGCTGCTCGTCACGCACCGGGCACTGGCGCTCCGTCGCGACCGCCCGGAGCTGTTCACGCGCTACGGCGCCCTGCCGGTGTTCGGCGACCAGGCCGACTCGGCCGTAGCCGCCGACCGCGGCGGCGCGCTGACCATCGCGACGCGCCTGCCCGTCGCCCTCGAGCAGGCCGGGGGCTGGGGCGACACCGTCGTCCTCGTCCAGGGCCGGCGCTGGCGCGACGTCCTCACCGGGCGCGTGCACGAGGGCGGACGCCTGCGTCTCGCCGACGTGCTCGACACGTACCCCGTCGCGCTGCTCGTCCCGGCGGACGGACAGCAAGAGAGCGGCGCCGAGCAGTAACAGCGGCCCTCCGCACGACTACCGTCGACCCCCTGCGGGTCGGCGGTTCGTCGTCCTGCCCGCGGCCTCCCGACCACCTGCACCTTCCCGACCACCACACCTCCCGAGGAGACCGATGAGCGTCTACGACGTCTGGGCACCCACCGCGACCACCGTGCAGCTGCACCTCGACGGCGACGTGCTGCCGCTCGAGCACGAGGCCTCCACCGGGTGGTGGCGAGCGGCCGCCGACCTCGACCGCGGGCCCGGCCACCGCTACGGGTTCCTCGTCGACGACGGCGAGACGCCGCTGCCCGACCCGCGGTCGCGGCGCCAGCCCGACGGGGTGCACGGCCTGAGCGAGACCTGGGACGGCGACTCGTTCGACTGGACCGACGCCTCCTGGACGGGTCGTCAGCTCGCCGGCGGGGTGATCTACGAGCTGCACGTCGGCACCTTCACGCCCGACGGCACCCTCGACTCGGCGATCGCGAAGCTGCCGCACCTGGTCGAGCTCGGCGTCGACCTCGTCGAGCTCCTGCCGGTCAACGGTGTCAACGGTCGCTGGAACTGGGGCTACGACGGGGTCGACTGGTTCACGGTCACCGACAACTACGGCGGGCCCGACGCGTACCAGCGCTTCGTCGACGCCGCCCACGCCGCGGGGCTCGGCGTCGTGCAGGACGTCGTCTACAACCACCTCGGCCCCTCGGGCAACTACCTGCCCGTGTTCGGCCCGTACCTGTCGAGCAAGCACGCGAACACGTGGGGCGACAACGTCAACCTCGACGACGAGGGCTCGCACGAGGTGCGCGAGTTCATCCTCGACAACGCGCTGATGTGGTTCGAGCGGTTCCACGTCGACGCCCTCCGGCTCGACGCCGTGCACGCGCTCGTCGACGACAGCCCCGTGCACCTGCTGCAGGAGATGGGCGAGCGCACCGCCGCCCTCAGCGCCCACCTGAGCCGTCCGCTGACGCTGATCGCCGAGAGCGACCTGAACGACGCCCGCCTCGTCACGCCTCGCGACGGCGGCGGCTTCGGCCCCGACCACCGTCAGGGCTGGGGCCTCGACGGGCAGTGGAGCGACGACTTCCACCACGCGCTGCACGTCGCCCTGACCGGCGAGACGAACAGCTGGTACGCCGACTTCGCGTCGCTCGACTCGCTGGCCAAGGTCGTCACGAAGGGCTTCTTCCACGACGGGACCTGGTCGTCGTTCCGCGAGGCCGACCACGGCCACCCGGTCGACGTCGAGCACATGCCCGCCTGGCGCCTCGTCGTGGCCAACCAGAACCACGACCAGATCGGCAACCGCGCCGTCGGCGACCGCCTCGCGGCCACCCTCGACGACGGGCAGCTGCAGATCGCCGCGGCGCTGACCCTCACCTCGCCGTACACCCCGATGCTCTTCATGGGCGAGGAGTGGGGCGCGTCGACGCCGTGGCAGTTCTTCACGTCGCACCCCGAGAAGGAGCTCGGCGAGGCCACCGCGAAGGGCCGCATCGCCGAGTTCGCCAAGTCGGGCTGGGACGAGTCGGTCGTGCCCGACCCCCAGGACCCGCAGACGTTCGAGGACTCGAAGCTCGACTGGTCGGAGCTCGGGCGCGGGCGCCACGCCCTGCTGCTCGACGCCTACCAGCAGCTCACGGCCCTGCGCCGCGCCGAGCCCGAGCTCACCGACCCGCGCCTCGGCCGCACCTCGGTCGAGCACGACGCCGAGGCCGGCTGGTTCGTGATGACCCGGGGCACGATCCGGGTGGCCGTCAACTTCGGGACGCAGGAGGCGCGGGTCGACGTGCCCGCCTCCTCCGTGCTCTTCGCCAGCGACGACTCGATCGCGGCCGGCGCCGAGCTGGTGCTGCCGCCGCACTCGGTCGCGGTGGTCCGCTAGCCGCTCCGCTCGACCGGGCCCGGACATGACGACGTCCGCACGGCCGGGGCTGACCACCCCTGCCGTGCGGACGGTGCCGCCTCCCTGCTAGCGCGCCTGCGCGTGGCGCACGACGGGCCCGACCCGGTGCGACGTCGCGCGGACGCTCGGCAGGCGACGGTGTCGCACGACCAGCTCGACGAGGGCACGCCCCCGTCGGCGGAGACCCCAGAGGGTCACCTTGGTCAGCGACTCCCTGACGATCGAACCGCTCATCTTCGAGGCGCCGTGGACGCGCTCGGTGAACGTGATCGGAGTCTCGACGACCCGGAGGCCCGCCTGGAGGGCGCGCCAGAGCAGGTCGACCTGGAAGCAGTAGCCGCGCGACTCGACGGCGTCGAGATCGATGCGGCGGAGGGCCGAGGCACGGAACGCGCGGAACCCGCCCGTCGTGTCGGCCACGCGGATGCCGAGGGCACCGCGGGTGTACCAGCTGCCGCCGCGGCTGAGCAGCTCACGCCGCAGCGGCCAGTTCTCGACCTCGCCGCCCGGCACCCAGCGCGAGCCGAGCACGAGGTCGTCGTCGGCGAGCAGGCCGAGCAGGCGCGGCAGGTCCTCGGGGTGGTGCGAGCCGTCGGCGTCCATCTCGACGATCGCCTCGTAGCCGCGCTCGAGGCCCCAGGCGAAGCCGGCGAGGTAGGCGGCGCCGAGGCCCGCCTTCTCGGTGCGGTGCATCACGTGCACGCGGGGCTCGCGGTCGGCCCAGCTGTCGGCGAGGTCGCCGGTGCCGTCGGGCGAGCCGTCGTCGACGACGAGCACGTCGACGGCGGCGCCGGACGTGAGGGTCCGGCTGACGATCATGTCGAGGTTCTCCCTCTCGTCGTAGGTGGGGATGATCACGAGCGCGTCGTTCACGGGGGTGGTCCTTTCCGGTCGGGTCGGAGAGAAGGGCGGTGCGGGTCGGGTGAGGTGGTGCGGCGGTGCTGTGCGGGCCGGCGCGTCGGGTGCGTCGGCCGCCGGGTGGTGGGGTGGTGGGCGTGCGGGTCGTCAGCTCGTCGACACGAGGTCGGCGAAGACGATGAGGTTGTCGACGTAGTGCCCGGTCGAGCGGTCGAAGGTGCCGTCGCAGGTGATCAGCCGCAGGCTCGGCGTCGGCGTCGAGCCGTAGACGTCGCTGGTGGGGAACGTCGCCTTGGGCGTCCGCTCGCTGCCCGTGACGCGGAACGTCTCCACGGTGCCGGTCGACAGGGTCACCTGGACCTCGTCGCCGACGGCCAGCTTCGCCAGGTCGACGAACACGGCGGGTCCGCTGCCCGAGTCGACGTGGCCGGCGATGACGGCCGGTCCGACGGCGCCGGGCACGGTGCCGTCGCGGTACCAGCCGGCCGACTCCCACGCCTGCGGCGGGTCGAGCTCGCCGGCGGCGCCGAGACCGAGGTCCTCGAGGCCGGAGTCGACCCCGATGGACGGGATCTGCACCCGCTCGGGCGTCGCGCCCGCAGGAGGCGGGGTGTACGACTGCGCCGCCGGATCCTGGAACGAGCCCGCGGCCCCGCTGGCGGGGTCGACGCTCGGCGAGGCGGACGTCGCCGGTGCCGTGGTGGGGGCCGGACCCTGCGCGTCCGCGCCGGACC
>NZ_CAUPYL010000079.1:0-10970 GCF_963515265.1 uncultured Frigoribacterium sp. | reverse complement strand
GGGGCCCGCGCCAAAACCCGCGCGGGCCCCCGGGGGGGCGCCCGGGGGGGCGGCGGGCCCCGCCCCCGCCCGCCCCTCGCGTCGCCCGTAGCATGGACGGCGTGACGAGCGACGCCCCTCCTGCAGCCCCGGCCGTCGACGACCCGGCCTTCGTGCCGGCGGGCCTGACCCGGGTGCGGCTGACCGTGGCCTACGACGGCACCGCGTTCTCGGGCTGGAGCGAGCAGCCCGGCCGCCGGACGGTGCAGGGCGAGATGGAGGCGGCGCTCCGCACGCTCTTCGGCCGGCACGAGCACGTCCCGACCGTCACGGTCGCCGGCCGCACGGACGCCGGCGTGCACGCGCGCGGCCAAGTGGTGCACCTCGACCTCACGGACGAGCAGATCGCCCAGCTGCAGCGGCCGCACCGCGGCATGGTCGACCGGTCGCCCCTCGACGCGCCGACCGTCCTCGCCCGGCGCCTGAACGGGCTGGCCGGCTCCTCGGACGAGATCGTCGTCTCGGGGGCGCGACTCGCGCCTCCCGGCTTCCACGCGCGCTTCGGCGCGCTGTGGCGGCGCTACGAGTACCGCATCGCCGACCGCGGGGCCGAGCGCGACCCGACGAGGCGCAGCCACACGCTCTGGTACGACCACCTCCTCGACCTCGACCTGATGAGCGCGACGGCCGCGGGCCTCGTCGGGCTGCACGACTGGGCCGCCTACTGCCGCCACCGCGACTTCGCGACCACCATCCGCGAGCTCCAGCACTTCACCTGGAGGCGCGACGCCGACGGCGTGCTCGTCGCGACCGTGCAGGCCGACGCCTTCTGCCACAACCTCGTGCGCAACCTCGTCGGCGCCTGCGTCGCGGTGGGGGAGGGCGCGATGCCCGAGCACCGGGCCGTCGGCGTGCGCCGCGAGGCCGCGCGCAACGGCGAGTTCCGCGTGGTCCCGGCGACGGGCCTGACCATGGTCGAGGTGGGCTACCCGCCCGACGACGAGGTCGCGGCACGCGTCGTGCTCACGCAGGTGAAGAGGTCGGCCGCTAGCCTCGACGGATGAGCGCTCCCCGCCCCGCTGTCCCGTCCGACGTCCCCGAGCTGCTGCGCCTGATCGTCGAGCTCGCGGTCTACGAGAAGGAGCCGGACGCCGTGAGGACGACCGAGGCCGACCTCGAGCGCGCGCTCTTCGGCGAGGCGCCTGCCGTCTTCGCCTTCGTGGTCGACGGTGACGAGCCGGGCGAGCTGGCGGGCCTCGCGATCTGGTTCCTCACCTTCTCGACCTGGGAGGGCGTCCACGGCATCCACCTCGAAGACCTGTACGTCGCGCCGCAGCACCGGGGCGCCGGCCACGGCCGGGCCCTGCTGGCGCGGCTGGCGCAGGAGGCGGTGGCCAGGGGACTCGCCAGGGTCGAGTGGGCGGTCCTCGACTGGAACGAGCCCTCGATCGGCTTCTACCGGTCGCTCGGCGCCTCGTCGATGGACGAGTGGACCACCTTCCGGCTCGACGGCGGTGCGCTCACCGCCCTCGGCGCCTCCTGACCGACGGCTGACGGGGGAGGGCGTTGTCGTCCGCCGGCGACCGTTTGACGCCTCCGGGCGTGTCGGGTATCGTCGACCCTTGGTGTCTGCGCAACTGCGCGCGACGCCCGAAGTTGAGCCCTCCACCTGACTCGTTCTCGCGACATCGTCGCGACAACGGCAACGGAGCGGGATTCACGGACACCTCACCTCGACCAGGAAGCAGCACTACTGTGACGCGCACTTTCTCCCCCAAGCCGGCTGACGTCCAGCCGCAGTGGCTGATCATCGACGCGAACGACGTCGTCCTCGGCCGTCTGGCCTCGCACGTGGCAGCCCTGCTGCGCGGCAAGCACAAGGCGACCTTCGCCCCCCACATGGACATGGGCGACTTCGTCATCGTCATCAACGCCGACAAGGTGGCCCTCACCGGCTCCAAGCTGGCCGAGAAGCTCTACTACCGCCACTCGGGCTACCCGGGCGGCCTGACGGCGACGACCTACTCCGAGATGGTCGAGAAGCACCCGACGCGTGCCGTCGAGAAGGCCATCCGCGGCATGCTGCCGAAGAACTCGCTGGGCCGTGCCCAGATCAAGAAGCTGAAGGTGTACGCGGGTGCCGAGCACCCCCACGCTGCTCAGCAGCCCACGGTTTACACCCTCGACCAGGTCGCCCAGTAGCGTCCGCCTTCAGACTTAAGGACCCCCACACAGTGGCTCAGATCGCAGATTCCATCGACCAGGCTCCCGAGAGCTTCACCACCGAGAGCTCGGCTCCCGAGGCCCAGGCGACGCCCCGCGCCGTCCTGAACGTCTCCGGCTCGGCCGTCGGCCGCCGCAAGGAGGCCATCGCCCGCGCGCGCCTCGTGCCCGGCACCGGCACCTTCGTGGTCAACGGCCGCACCCTCGAGGAGTACTTCCCGAACAAGCTGCACCAGCAGCTGATCAACGACCCGTTCAAGGTGCTCGACCTGCTCGGCGCCTACGACGTGACCGTCAAGGTCACCGGCGGCGGCCCCTCGGGCCAGGCGGGCGCCCTGCGTCTCGCCATCGCCCGCACGCTGAACGAGATCGACCGCGAGAACAACCGCGCCACGCTCAAGAAGGCCGGCTTCCTCACGCGCGACGCCCGCGTCATCGAGCGCAAGAAGGCCGGTCTGAAGAAGGCCCGCAAGGCCTCGCAGTTCTCGAAGCGCTAAGAACACACGAAGGCAGGCCCGCGATGTCGCGACTCTTCGGTACCGACGGTGTTCGGGGCCTCGCCAACCGTGAGCTGACCGCCGCGCTCGCCCTGGGCCTCGCCCAGGCGAGCGCGGTGGTGCTCACGAAGGGGCACCACGCGGAGGCGCGTCGTGCCGAGGGCCGGCGGCCGGTGGCCGTCGTCGCCCGCGACCCCCGCATCTCGGGGGAGTTCATCACCGCCGCCGTCTCGGCGGGCCTGGCCAGCTCCGGCGTCGACGTGCTCGACGCCGGGGTCATCCCGACCCCCGCGGCGGCGTTCCTCGTCGACGACATCGGCGCCGACTTCGGCGTCATGATCAGCGCCTCGCACAACCCCGCGCCCGACAACGGGATCAAGTTCTTCGCGTTCGGCGGCACGAAGCTGCCCGACGAGGTCGAGGACCGCATCGAGGCCGCGATGAGCGAGCCGCAGCTGATGCCCGTCGGGGGCGACGTCGGTCGCATCCGGCGGTTCGCCGACGCTGAGGACCGCTACGTCCTCCACCTCCTCGGCGCCCTGCCGAACCGGCTCGACGGCATCCACGTCGTGCTCGACTGCGCCCACGGCGCGGCGTCGGCCGTGTCGCCCGAGGTCTTCACCGACGCCGGCGCGACCATCACCCTGATCGGGGCCGACCCCGACGGCATGAACATCAACGACGGCGTCGGCTCGACCCACCTCGACAACTTGGCCGCCGCCGTGCTCGAGCACGGCGCCGACGTCGGCATCGCCCACGACGGCGACTCGGACCGCTGTCTCGCGGTCGACGCCACCGGCGCGGTCGTCGACGGCGACCAGATCATGGCGATCATCGCCGTCGCCCAGAAAGAACACGGCAAGCTGGCGAAGGACACGCTCGTCGCCACGGTCATGAGCAACCTCGGGCTCATCCGGGCCATGGCCGACCACGGCATCACCGTCCGCCAGACCCGCGTCGGCGACCGCTACGTGCTCGAGGACATGAACGAGCACGGCTTCACGCTCGGAGGCGAGCAGTCCGGCCACATCGTCTTCAGCGACTACGCGACGACCGGCGACGGCATCCTCACCGGCTTGTCCCTCGTGGCGCGCATGGCCGAGACCGGCAAGACCCTCGCCGAGCTGGCCCAGGTCATGACGGTGTTCCCCCAGATCCTGATCAACGTGAAGGGCGTCGACCGCGAGCGCCTGGCGGGCGACGAAGGCGTCGCCGAGGCCGTCGCCGCCTTCGAGCGCGAGCTCGGCGACTCGGGTCGCGTGCTGCTCCGCCCGTCGGGCACGGAGCCCGTCGTCCGGGTCATGGTCGAGGCCGCCGACCAGGAGACCGCCGACCGCGTCGCGCACGCGCTCGCCGACGTCGTGCGCGAGCGCCTCGCCCTGTAGCGATCCGCTGCGTCGAGGGAGCGACCGGGCCCACGTGTCGAGCGTGTCGAGGTCCTGACCGAGTCGCGGTCCAATCGTGCCCGCGGTGCGGGCACGATGGGCACATGACCCTCTTCGTGCCGGCTGTCGTCTTCGCCGTCCTCTACGTCGTGAGCCGGCGCCGCGATGCTCGTCGGCTCCGTAACGGGGTGTTCCTGGTGGGCGCACTGGGCTCGCTGTTGCTCGCGGGGGTGCTCGAGCTCGCCGCGGCCAGCGCGCTCCTCCAGCTCCTCGTCTTCGCCGGGGCCGGGCTCGCGGGCGTGCTGGTGCTGGTGCTCGCCGGGTTCCTGGTCGGCAACGGCGTCACGATGTCCCGCCGGGAGGGACGCAGCCTCGGGAACCTGCTGTCGCTCCTCGCCGGGCTCGCCCTCCTGGTGCTGCCCCCGGCCTCCGTGGCGCTGATCTTCGTCCCGGCCGGCACCGAGCTGCCCTCGGGCGTCGTCACCATGTCGATCGCGCTCGGAGTGCTGATCGTGTTCGCCTGCCTCTACGCCGCGGCCACCTTCGCCGCCTTCGGCCTCTACTCGATCGTGTACAGCCGGTACCGCCACACCGACAGTCCCGACGCGCTGGTCGTGCTCGGCTCGGGGCTCGTCCGCGGCGAGGTGCCCCCGCTCCTCCGCAGCAGGCTGGACAAGGCCCTCGCGATCTACCGTGCCGTCCCCGAGGGCGCGGCGCGGCCGCTGCTCGTGCCGTCGGGAGGTCAGGGCGCCGACGAGCCGCGGCCCGAGGGCGCGGCCATGGCCGAGTACCTGCTGGCACACGGGGCCGACCCTGCCGACGTGCACCCCGAGACCGCCTCGACGAGCACCCGCGAGAACCTCGTGCTCTCCCGCGAGGTGCAGCGGGCGGCTGGTCTGGAGGGCAGCACGCTCGTCGTCACCAACGACTACCACGTGCTCCGCGCGGCCCTGCTGGCACGGGCTGTCGGCAGCGACGCGCAGGTGGTCGGGTCCCCGACCGCGGCGTACTACGTGCCGAGCGCGTTCCTCAGGGAGTACGTCGCCATCATGGTCGAGCACCGGCGGCTGAACGGCGTGGCCGTCGCGTCGATCGCGGTGTTCGTCGCGCTGTTGGCCGTGGCGTCGTTCCTGCCGGTGTGACGACCGGCGGCGGCCCAGGGTGTCGGCCCGCGCCTCCTCGGGCCTAGATCTTGCGGAGCAGGACCGAGCTGACCTTGTGGTCGGCGGCCTTGCGCAGCACCAGGGTGGCGCGTGACCGCGTCGGGAGGACGTTCTCGATCAGGTTCGGCTCGTTCACCGAGCGCCACACGGTCGAGGCGAAGGCCCGGGCCTCGGGCTCGTCCATGTCGGCGAAGCGGTGGAAGAACGAGCGCTCCTGCGTGAAGGCGCTCTTCTGCAGCGCGAGGAACCGGTCGACGAACCAGCTCTCGATGTCGCTCGTGCGGGCGTCGACGTAGACGGTGAAGTCGAAGAGGTCGCTCAGCGCGAGCCGCCCCGCGACGGGGGGCTGCAGCACGTTGAGGCCCTCGACGATCAGGATGTCGGGACGCCGGACGACCACCTCGGCCCCCGGCATGATGTCGTAGCTCGTGTGCGAGTAGAAGGGCGCCCGCACCTCCTCCGCGCCGCTCTTCACCTGGGAGACGAAGCGCAGCAGGTGCCGGCGGTCGTACGACTCCGGGAACCCCTTGCGGTCCATGATGCCGCGGCGCTCGAGCTCGGCGTTCGGGTAGAGGAACCCGTCGGTGGTGACCAGCTCGACGCGGGGCGTGTCGTCCCAGCGGCTGAGCAGCTCGCGCAGGAGGCGCGCGACGGTCGACTTGCCGACGGCCACCGAGCCCGCGACGCCGATCACGAACGGGGTGCGCTGCGCCCGCTCGCCCAGGAAGTCGCTGGTGGCCCGGTGCAGGTTGCGCGCGCCGGCGGCGTAGAGGTTGAGGAGGCGGCTGAGCGGCACGTAGACGTCCTGCACCTCGCGCATGTCCAGCCGGTCGCCGAGGCCGCGGAGCTGCACGATCTCCGTCTCGGTCAGCGGGAGGCGCGTCGCCGGGGCGAGGTCGGCCCACGCGTCGCGGTGGATCTCGACGAACGGCGTCGCGTGGGTCGTCGGGGAGCTCGCGTCGGCCATGGGCCCGAGGCTACCCGGTCGGCCGCTCGGCGCACCCGGGCGTGCCGCGGGGCCGGCCGGGCCGCCTCGCGAGGGCTCGTCGGTCGTCTCCCCGGGCTCCGCCGAGCCACGCCCGGGGGCCTCGCCGACCGACCAGCGCCGACGCCCTAGGATCGTCTGCATGTGTGGAATCGTGGGATACGTGGGCTCTGCCGGAGCCGGTGAGAAGAGCGTCGAGGTGCTGCTCGGCGGCCTGAAGCGGCTCGAGTACCGCGGCTACGACTCGGCCGGGGTCGCCGTCATCGGCGCGGACGGTGCGCTCGACAGCCGCAAGAAGGCCGGCAAGCTCCAGGTGCTGGTCGACGACCTCGAGGCCGACCCCCTGCGCGACGGCCAG
The DNA here is from genome assembly GCF_963515265.1 of uncultured Frigoribacterium sp. NCBI lineage: Bacteria > Bacillati > Actinomycetota > Actinomycetes > Micrococcales > Microbacteriaceae > Frigoribacterium > uncultured Frigoribacterium sp. The sequence continues at coordinate 4,380 of NZ_CAUPYL010000079.1, read as the reverse complement.
ACCGGCATCGGCCACACCCGCTGGGCGACGCACGGCGGACCGACCGACGAGAACGCGCACCCGCACCTCGCCGACGACGGCAAGCTGGCCCTCATCCACAACGGCATCATCGAGAACTTCTCCGAGCTCAAGGCCGAGCTGCTCGCCGAGGGCGTCGAGTTCCTCAGCGAGACCGACTCCGAGGTCGCGGCGCACCTCGTGGCCCGGGCCTACCGTGCCACCGGCGATCTCGCCGAGGCGCTGCGCACCGTCGTCGCCACCCTCGACGGCGCCTTCACCCTCCTCGTCGTGCACGCCGACCAGCCCGGGGTCGTCGTCGGCGCCCGCCGCAACTCGCCGCTCGTGATCGGGCTCGGCGACGGCGAGAACTTCCTCGGCAGCGACGTCGCGGCGTTCGTCGCGCACACCCGTCGTGCCATGTCGATCGGCCAGGACCAGCTGGTCACCATCCGCCCCGACTCGGTCGAGGTCGTCGACTTCGACGGCGCCCCCGTCGAGACGAGCGAGTTCGAGATCGACTGGGACGCCTCGGCCGCCGACAAGGGCGGCTGGTCCAGCTTCATGGCGAAGGAGATCAGCGAGGAGCCCGAGGCCGTCGCGAAGACCCTGCTCGGCCGCGTGTCGGGCGGCGTCGTCTCGCTCCGCGAGCTGGACGGCGTCGCCGACCGCCTCGCGACGGTGGACCGCGTCATCGTCATCGCCTGCGGCACCGCCGCCTACGCCGGCATCCTCGGCAAGTACGCCATCGAGCAGTGGGCCCGCGTGCCCGTCGAGGTCGAGCTCGCCCACGAGTTCCGCTACCGCGACCCCGTGCTCGACGAGAAGACGCTGGTCGTCTCGATCAGCCAGTCCGGCGAGACCATGGACACGCTCATGGCCGTCAAGTACGCCCGTGAGCAGGGCGCGCAGGTCCTGTCGATCTGCAACACGCAGGGCTCGACCATCCCGCGCGAGTCCGACGCGGTCATCTACACGCACGCCGGCCCCGAGGTCGCCGTCGCGTCGACCAAGGCGTTCGTCGCGCAGGGCACGGCCCTGTTCCTGCTCGGGCTGCACCTCGCGAAGCTGCGCGGCACGCTCAGCACCGACGAGATCGCCGCGCAGGTCACGGACCTGCAGGCCATCCCGGAGAAGATCGAGCGCGTGCTCGAGTCGTCCGAGCGCATCCGCACCCTGGCGGGCTGGATGGCCGACACGCGGTCGGTGCTGTTCCTCGGCCGCCACGTGGGCTACCCGATCGCCCTCGAGGGCGCCCTCAAGCTCAAGGAGCTCGCGTACATCCACGCCGAGGGCTTCGCCGCCGGCGAGCTGAAGCACGGCCCGATCGCGCTGATCGAGCCCGGCCAGATCGTCTTCGTGATCGTGCCGTCGCCCCGCGACCCGCGCTCGCTGCACCCGAAGGTCGTCTCGAACATCCAGGAGATCCGCGCCCGAGGTGCTCGCGTCATCGCGATCGCCGAGGAGGGCGACGCCGCGGTGCTGCCGTTCGCCGACGAGGTGCTGCACATCCCGCTGGCCGCGCCGCTCTTCGAGTCGCTGCTCGCCGTCGTGCCGCTGCACGTCTTCGGGATGGAGCTCGCCGCGGCCAAGGGCCTCGACGTCGACCAGCCGCGCAACCTCGCCAAGTCGGTCACCGTCGAGTAGCGGGCCGCCGATGACACACCCCCGCAGATCGTGATCGTGGGCATCGGGGTCGACGTGGTCGACCTGGGGCGCTTCCAGGGCTCGCTCGACCGCACGCCGGCTCTTCGCTCCCGCCTGTTCGGCGAGGCAGAGCAGGTGCTGCGCGACGGCTCGCCCCGTCGCGTCGAGTCGCTGGCCGCCCGCTTCGCCGCCAAGGAGGCGCTGATCAAGGCCCTGGGCGGCTCGGCCGGGGTGCGCTGGCACGACGTCGTCGTCGAGTCGGACCCCGACGGGGCGCCGAGCCTCGTGCTCGCCGGGGGAGCGCGGTCGCTGGCCGACTCGCGGGGCGTGACGCGCCTCCACCTGTCGCTCAGCCACGACGGCGGCGTCGCCGTCGCGTACGTCGTCGCCGAGGGGCCGGAGCCCGGCAGGGCGCCGTCGGCACGGTCGTCCGACGAGGAGGCGGTGGGCGCGTGACGCAGGACGTCCGGCTGACCGTCGACACGGCGGCCCTCGCCCACAACGTCGGCGTGCTCCGCGCGAGGGCGGGCTCCGCCCTCGTGATGGTCGTCGTGAAGGCGAACGCCTACGGGCACGGGGCGGTCGAGAGCGCCCGTGCCTTCGCCGCCGCCGGTGTCGACTGGCTCGGCGTAGCCGACCTCGACGAGGCCCTCGAGCTCCGCCGCGCGGGCATCACGACGCCGGTGCTCGCCTGGCTGCACGCGCCCGGCGAGACGTTCGAGCAGGCGGCCCGGCACGACGTGACGCCCGCGGTCTCCGACCTCGCGCAGCTCGAGGCGGCCGCGGCGGCAGGCGTCCGCGCCGTCCACCTCTGCGTCGACACCGGGCTCAGCCGCAACGGGGCCGTCGAGTCCGAGTGGCCTGCCCTGTTCGACCGGGCCGCCGAGCTGCGCGACGTGCTGCCCGTCGAGGGGCTGATGAGCCACCTCTCGAACACGTCGCCCGAGGAGGACGGGCTTCAGCTCGCCTCCTTCCTCCGTGCCTCCGCCGCCCTCGGCGAGCGGGGGATCGAGCCGCCGCTTCGGCACCTCGCGGCGTCGGCGGCCGCCCTGCACTACGAGGGCTCGCACGGCACGATGGTGCGCTTCGGGCTCGCCGCCTACGGGCTGAGCCCGTTCCCCGACCGCACGTCGGCCGACCTCGGGCTGCGACCGGCCCTGACGATGACCGCCCCGGTGACCTCGACCAAGCGCGTCCCGGCCGGCGAGGGAGTCTCGTACGGCTACCTCTTCCGGCCCGAGCGCGACACCACCATCGCCGTCGTCCCTGTCGGCTACTCGGACGGGATCGACCGCGCCGCGAGCGACCGCGCGTCGGTGACGATCGGGCAGCGGACCTACCGCGTGCGCGGCCGCATCGCCATGAACGCCCTCGTGATCGACGTCGGCGACGACCCGGTCGAGGTCGGCGACGAGGTCGTCGTGTTCGGCGACCCGGCGCTCGGGCGACAGGGCGCCGACGACTGGGCCCGCGCCTCCGGCAGCATCACCTGGGACGTCGTCGCCTCGCTGTCCGCACGACTCCCGAGGAGCACCGCATGACGGCCTGGATGCGCCGCGCGACGATCGACCTGGCCGCCTACCGGGCGAACCTGACCTCGCTGATCGAGCGCATGGCGCCGGTCGAGGTGCTCGCGATCGTCAAGGCCGACGCCTACTCGCTGGGCGCCGAGGTGATCGTGCCCGAGGCGCTCGCCGCCGGGATCCGCTGGTTCGGCACGGTCGAGCCGCAGCCCGCGTACGAGATGCGCCGGGCGGGCGTCGGCGACGAGGCGTCGTTCTTCGCGTGGCAGCTCGGACCCGACGAGGACTGGGACGCCGCCGTGCGGCTCCGGGTCGACCTCGGGGTCTCGACCCTCGAGCAGCTCGAGGCGTTCGCCGCCGCCGCCCGGGCGGCGGGCCCCGACCACGAGGCGCTCGTCCACCTCACGATCGACACCGGGCTGCACCGCGAGGGCTGCCTGCCCGCCGACTGGCCCGCCTTCGTCACGCGCGCCGTCGAGCTGCGCGACGAGGGCTCGGTGCGGCTGCGCGGCGCGTTCTCGCACGTGTCCGAGACGAGCGAGGCCGACGACCACGCCGCCTCCCTCGTGTTCCGCAAGGCGCTCGAGGACGCGGAGGCGCTGGGCGCGACGTTCGAGAAGCGCCACATGTCGTCCAGTTCGGCGGGCATGGAGCACCCCGAGCGGCGCTTCGACATGGTCCGCATGGGCTCGAACGGCTACGGCAACCCCGTCACGGAGGGCGTGACCGCCGCCGACCGCGGGCTCCGCCCCGTGCTGACCCTCGGCGCCCGCGTGGTGCGCGTCAAGCGCGTCGCGGCCGGCACCGGCGTCTCGTACGACTACACCTGGCGGGCCGAGCGCGACACCACTCTCGCCCTCGTGCCCCTCGGCTACGCCGACGGTGTGAGTCGGCGTGCGCAGCAGCGGGCCCAGGTGACGATCCACGGCCGTCGGCACCCGATCGTGGGCCGCGTCGCGATGGACCAGTTCCTCGTCGACGTCGGCGACGACGTGGTCGAGGTCGGCGACGAGGTGCTGCTCTTCGGCCCCGGCGACGACGGCGAGCTCACCATCGGCGAGTGGGCCGACCTGACCGACAGCATCCCGGAGGAGGTCTCGTGCCGCATCGGCGCGCGCGTGCCGCGGCACTACCTCGGCAGGACCGGCGGGGGAGCCGATCCCCGCGCGACCGTGCCGGCGACGGCGCCCGCGCCCGTGCCCGTGCCCGCGAC
>NZ_CAUPYL010000078.1:0-10970 GCF_963515265.1 uncultured Frigoribacterium sp. | reverse complement strand
CTCCTGCACCGCCGCTGCCGCCGCGGCCTGCGGCGCTCGCCGCGTCCACGCCGACGAGGGCACCGGTCGCCGCCAGGGCCGTCGCGGTCACGATCACCCCCGCCCGCTGTGCTCGCGTGCGCCAGGTCGCCCCGGGGTGCTGCGGTCGCTGATCGGTCTGTGAACGGCCTGACGCCATCGTCGTGCTCCTGCGGGTGATCCCGTGATCTGGGTGAGGCCGCTCGGGAGCGGCCGTGCATGACGGGATACACCTGTCGTCGATGACAGCGCCGTCAGCTCGTCATTCCTATCGGCACCGTGGCCCCCGGTCAAGGGGTGTCCACTGGTTCCGGGGTACAGGCGACGGGTCTCGGGTGCTGGGCGACGCCTCCTCGGCTCGGCCCTTCTGTCCTGGTGAACCGGCACGATGTGCTCCTCCCGGCGTCGCGGGCAGCAGTTCGTGCCGGTCCACCGCCGGCAGGGCAGGCAGGACGGGCGGGACGGGACAGGTCAGGTCAGGTCAGGAGCGCGAGGCGACGTGCGCGGCCAGGACGTCGCGGGTCGACGTCCAGTCGCGGCCCTCGCCCCAGCGGTCGTTGTCGACGCGGCGGAGCTGGCCGTCGCCGCTGTACATGCTCACGAGGTACTGCATGCCCTGCCAGGCGGGGAACGCCTCGTCGGTCTCGCGCGAGAACCGGCGCATGCCCTTGCTCATCGCCGAGAGCAGGCCCGTCGTGCCGGCCCACTGCACGCGGAACGGCTCGCCCGTCAGCGACGACATGGTGCGGGCGAGCTCGCGGGCGGTGACGCGGTCGCCGGCCACCTCGACGTACCGCGGAGCCGACGCGTCGAGGGCGACGGCGGCCGTGACGGCGGCGGTGTCGTCCTTCGAGGTGAAGTCGAGCACCTGGTCGGCGTCCGACCAGAAGAGCACGAGCTTGCGGTCGGCCAGCACGATGGGCGCCTGCCCGGTGAGCATGTCGGCGAACGCCCCGTTGAGCACCGAGGAGGCGCGGATCGGCGAGGCGTCGAGCACGCCCGCGAACTCCCGCCGGAACTCGAGGTTCCGGTTCGACCGCGGCGGCAGGGACCGGTAGTCGGCCGAGTAGTCGGAGGGCACGAAGCGCGGCACGCCCTCGGCGACCGCGGCCTCGAGCAGCGCGGTCTGCGCGTCGACGATCACGTCGCGCACCCCGCTGACGGTCGACACGACGACGTCGACGCCGCGGACAGCGTCGCGCAGCGCCGCCGGGTCCCCGTAGGAGGCGCGGGTCACGACCACGCCCTCCGTCCCGCCGAACAGGCGGTCGGCCGTGCTGCTCGCGGGGCGGGTGAGCACGCGGACGTCGGCGCCCCGGGCGAGCAGCTCGCGGACGACGCGGCGACCGAGGTCTCCGGTCGCTCCGGCGACGAGGACTGTGGGCATGGAGGGCTCCTGACGTGGGTCCTCCATCAGTACGCGCCCCGCGCCTCCGGCGCCTGTGCGTCGTCCGCCCGCGGCCCGGGCTACCGCACGGAGGCGCGACGCAGGAACGCGAACGTCCCCGCGATCGACAGCGCGGTCAGCACGACGGCCGCCACGGCCAGCCACCAGGGGCGGAACGCCTCGGCGACCGTGGCGAACGAGGGCACCGTGACGAGCACGACGACCGCGATCACGGCGACGGCGGTCACGCTGATCGCCAGCGGCCCGCGCGGCCCGAACCGCAGCCAGGAGGCGCCGAACACCCCGCCGACGGACAGCGCGAGCCACGACCCGAGGAAGGCCACCACGGTGAGCACGAGCGGGTCGCCTGCCCCCAGCACGTTCACGTCGAAGACGTAGAACCCGCCGAACCAGTGGCCCGTGAGCAGCTCGAGCCCGAGCATCCCGACGAACACCGCCGTGAGGAACAGCGCGGTCAGGGCGTGCGTCGCCGCCGTGCCGAGGGCGAAGTCGCGCCGGGTCGTGCCGAGCGCGGCCGCCAACGGGAACGTCGACGCGACCGTCGCGACCCCCATCGCGACGAGGTAGCCGCTCAGGGCCCAGGCGACGCCCGGGTTCTGTCGTGCCCCGGCGGCGTACGCGACCGTGCCGACGTCGACGCCCGCCCGCTGGATCGCGAGCTGGATGACGATCGACACCACGAGGGTCACGCCGATGACGAACAGCGGCACGAGCAGCAGGTTCAGGCGGCGGGCGAAGTGCAGGCGCACGACGGGGGCGATGCGGGAGGCGGCGCGCGCCTCCTCGGGTCGGCTGCGGGCGGTGAGCGGTGCGGTGGTCACGAGCGGGCTCCTTCCGGTGCGGTGCGGGCAGGGGTGTCGGCGGCCGTCCCGCCGTGGCCGTCGCCGTCGAGGTCGTCGCGGTCGTCGGCGTGGTGCACTGTCGAGGAGGCGGCGCTCGCGGCCCCGAGGGCGGCCACGACCTGCTGCAGGCCGACGGACGACAGCTCGACGCCGGCCGCGACGGCGTCCGTGCGGACCCGCTCGTCGGCGGCGCCCTCGACGGTCGCCGTGGTGAGCCCTCCGATGCCGTGCGTGCTCAGGACGGTCCGCCCCTCGAGGAACGCGGTGACCGACCGGGTCGTGCCGGCGACCGAGTACGCCGAGGCCCTGGCGGCGTCGACGTCGCAGTCGAGCCGCACCTGCCCCTGGTCGAGCACGACGACGTGCTCGAGCAGCGACTCCATCTCGTCGATGAGGTGCGTCGACAGCAGGATCGTGCGCGGGTGCTCGGAGTAGTCGGCGAGGAGGCGGTCGTAGAAGAGCTGCCGGGCGGTCGCGTCGAGGCCGAGGTACGGCTCGTCGAAGATCGTCAGCGGCGCACGCGACGCGACGCGACGCCGATGACGATCGCGACGGCCGAGGCCTGGCCGCGCGACATCTTCTTGACCGGCGTCTTCTCGGGCACGCGCAGGTCGGCGGCGAGGGAGCGCGCCAGCTCGGCGTCCCAGCCGCGGTGGAACGCGGGCCCGACGGAGAGCACCTCGCGCAGCCGGAAGTCGTCGGGCCAGCGCTGGTCGTCCTTGACGAAGGAGGTGCGGGAGGCCACGTGGGAGTCGTCGGCGGGGTCGTGCCCGAAGACGCGCACCCGCCCGCCGGAGGGGCGCTCCTGCCCGGCGACGATGCTGAGGGTGGTGGTCTTGCCGGCGCCGTTGCGGCCCAGCAGGCCGCAGATCGTGTCCTGCTCGACGTCGAAGGCGACGTCGTCGAGGGCGGTGGTCGATCCGTAGCGGCGCGAGAGCGCGGTGATCTCGATCGCGGTCGTCATGCGGTGGTCTCCTGATCGATCATGCGCCGCAGGTGGGCGGCGTCGATGCCGAGGGCGGCTGCCTCGAGCACCAGGGGGCGGACGTACTCGGCCGCGAAGGCCGCGCGGCGCTGCTCGGCGAGGCGCTCGCGGGCGCCCTCGGCGACGAACATGCCGATCCCGCGGCGCTTGTAGAGCACGCCGCGGTCGACCAGCAGGTTGACCGCCTTGCCGGCGGTGGCGGGGTTGATCCGGTAGAACGCGGCGAACTCGTTCGTCGAGGCGACCTGGTCTCCCTCGGCGTACGTGCCCGAGAGCACGTCGCCCGCGATGCGGTCCGCGAGCTGCTGGAAGATGGGCGTCCCGTCGTCGAACACGTCGCCTCCTTCGTCCCGGTCAGTGCATTGGTTAGTTGGTTCAGTAATGAACCTAGGAGGCGCGGGTGTCGCTGTCAAGCCCCGCCCGCCTCCTCCCCCTCTCCTGTGTCCACGAACAGACGAGAGATGCTCCCTGCACAGGTGCAGGGAGCATCTCTCGTCGGTTCACCGGCCGCGGGCCGGGGCAGGGTCAGTCGGCGTCGATGACGACCGTCGTGATGACGGGCGTGCGACGGTGGCGACGGAAGAACCAGCGGCTGAGGCCGTCCTCGATGGCGCGCTCGGCGGCCTCGCCGTCGACGTGGCCGCGGGCGGTGGCCTGCTCGAGGGCCTTGGCCGCGACGTCCTCGGCCTGGTCCTCCCAGCCGACGGCCTCGACGAAGCCGCGCGGGATGAACTCGACGGGCTCGACCAGCTTCTGCGTCGCGAGGTCGAAGATGCCGAGCACCGTGATGTGGCCCTCCTCGGCGAGCGACAGGCGGTCCTTGAGGGCGTCCTCGGTGGCGACGCCGATCGTGGCGCCGTCGACGAACACGTAGGGCGCGGGGATGCGCCCGGCGATGCTGGCGCGGCCGCGGTCGAGGTCGACGACCACGCCGTCCTCCACGACGAGCACCCTGTCCTCGGCGACGCCGGTGGCGATCGCGAGGTCGGCGTTGGCCGTGAGGTGGCGCCACTCGCCGTGCACGGGCAGGACGTTCTTCGGCTTGACGATGTTGTAGCAGTAGGTCAGCTCGCCGGCGCTGGCGTGGCCGGAGACGTGCACCTTGGCGTTGCCCTTGTGGACGACGGTCGCGCCCCAGCGGATCAGGCTGTTGATGACGCCGTAGATCGCGTTCTCGTTGCCGGGGATGAGCGAGCTCGCGAGGAGGATCGTGTCGCCCTCGCCGACCTTGATGATGTGCTCGCGGTTGGCCATGCGCGACAGCGCCGCCATCGGCTCGCCCTGCGAGCCGGTGCAGATCAGGACGATCTTGTTGTCCTGCATCTTGCTGAGCTGCTTGAGGTCGACGACCAGGCCCTTGGGGATGTTCAGGTAGCCCAGGTCGGAGGCGATGCCCATGTTGCGGACCATCGAGCGGCCGACGAAGGCGACCTTGCGGCCGTGCTTGTGGGCGGTGTCGAGCACCTGCTGGATGCGGTGCACGTGGCTGGCGAAGCTCGACACGACGATGCGCTTGGGCGCCTCGCGGAAGACGCGGTCGATCGCGGCGCCCAGGTCCTTCTCGGCGGTCGTGAAGCCGGGGACCTCGGCGTTGGTCGAGTCGGTCATGAACAGGTCGACGCCCTCGTCGCCCAGGCGGGCGAAGTGGTTGAGGTCGGTGATCCGCTTGTCCATCGGGAACTGGTCCATCTTGAAGTCGCCCGTGTGCAGCACGAGGCCGGCGCTCGTGCGGAGCGCGACGGCGAGGCCGTCGGGGATGGAGTGGTTCACGGCCACGAACTCGAGGTCGAACGGGCCGGCCTGGTGGTGGTCGCCCGCGGCGACCTCGTGGGTGATCGGCGTGATCTTGTGCTCCTGCAGCTTCGCCGTGATGAAGGCGAGGGTGAGCTTCGAGCCGACCAGGGGGATGTCGGGGCGCTCCTTGAGGAGGTAGGGCACGCCTCCGATGTGGTCCTCGTGGCCGTGCGTCAGCACGATGGCCTCGACGTCCTTGAGGCGGTCGCGCAGCGGCGTGAAGTCGGGCAGGATCACGTCGATGCCGGGCTGCGTCTCTTCCGGGAAGAGCACGCCGCAGTCGACGACGACGAGCTTGCCCTTGTGCTCGAAGAGGGTCATGTTGCGTCCGACGTCGCCGAGGCCGCCGAGCGGGGTGACGCGCAGGGCGCCGCGCTTCAGGGGCTGGGGCTTCTTGAGGTCGAGGGAGTGCTTAGTCGCTACGTTCGGCATGCTTGGCCGCTTTCTGTGGGGGAGTCGCGCGAGGTGTGCCCGCACGGAGGTGTCGGTGTTCTGCCGGCGTCGACCCGCTCGGCGGGCTGCCCGGCCCGCTGTGGCGGGACCGGCGAAGGAGGCTCAGGTCTCGGTCGGCGACTCGCTGTCGAGTGCCGTCGAGATCGACCACGTGGCGATCCGCCTCGCCGCCCGTGTGGGTTTCGGCGGAGGCGTCCGTTGCGTCCACTGGCGTGGTCGCGTCGACCACAGAGAGCGTGGCCAGACGAACTGTCGGACCGCAGTCTAGGCCACCCGGCTCGACGCCCGCCTCCTGGCGTCCTCGCTCTCCTCGCGCCGGCCCGCCCTCGCGCTCGCAGCTCTCCTCATTCATGGATCTCAGTCCTGATCCGCGCGGCGGGGGACTCGCAGTCCTGACCCGTGCACGACTCAGGATCCGCGCCCCCCGACTTCCTGCATCAGCACGGACGCCGACCCTGGGCGCCAGCCCCGCTCCCGCCGAGGCCCGAGGTATATCGTTCGGGCATCGCTCGACCCTCGACAGGAGATCATCATGGGCACCTCGCGCACACCCGGCACCTTCGGCATGGACCTCGACGGGATGTGGCAGGCCATGGACCAGCTCCGCTCCACCTTCGACCGTCGTGACGGCGCCCGCGCCCCGCGCGGCGAGGTCCGAGCGGCGATCCTCGCCCTGCTCGGCGAGCGGCCGATGCACGGCTACCAGATCATCCACGAGATCGACGAGCGCAGCGGCGGCGACTGGAAGCCCAGCGCCGGCTCCGTCTACCCGACGCTGCAGCTGCTCGCCGACGAGGGCCTGATCGTCGCCGAGGAGACCGACGGCCGCAAGGTGTGGTCGCTCACCGACTCGGGCCGCGCCGCCGCCGGCGTCGACCCGTCCGACCCGTGGGCCGCCCCGCGCTCCTCCGGCGACCGTCGCACCGCCCTGCCCAAGGCCGGCGTCGAGCTCGCCCGCGCGACCGCCCAGATCGGCCGCACCGGCACCTCCGCACAGGTCGACGAGGCGGTGGCGGTCCTCGACGAGGCACGTCGGCGCATCTACTCGATCCTCGCTCGAGACTGACGCGGGTGGCGTCGCCCCGTCCCGACGAGGCCAGCTCCGCGGCAGGAGACCGCGGCTCCGCGGAGCGCGACCGCAGCTCCGTGGCACGTGACCGTGATCCCGCGGTGCGCGACCGCGCCGGCCGTGCCCGGTACCGCCGCATCCTCCGGTTCGCGTCCCGCCACCTCGCGGTGACGTGGTGGTTCGAGCTCGTGCTGCCCCGATTCGGGCTCCGGTGGGTCGCCGAGCGCACCCGCGCCCGGCGGATGCAGCGCTTCGCCCGCGGCTTCCACGGGCTGGCGCTCGACCTCGGCGGCCTGATGATCAAGGTCGGCCAGTACCTGTCGTCGCGGCTCGACGTGCTCCCGCCCGAGATCACGAAAGAACTGGAGGGGCTGCAGGACGAGGTCACGCCCGTGCCCTTCCCCGAGATCCGTGCGCTCGCCGAGGCCGAGCTGGGCATGTCGCTCGACCGGGTCTTCGCCTCCGTGTCCCCCGAGCCGATCGCTGCCGCCTCCCTGGGCCAGGCGCATCGCGCCGTCCTCGGCCCGGTCGACTCGGCCGACACCGGTCTCCGCGACGTCGTGCTCAAGGTGCAGCGCCCCGGCATCGACCGCATCGTCGACGTCGACCTCGCCGCGCTCCGCAAGGTCGGCGGCTGGCTGAGTCACGTCCGCCTCGTGTACGACCGTGTCGACGCGCCGGCCCTCGTCGAGGAGTTCGCCCGCACCAGCCTCGAGGAGATCGACTACCTGCACGAGGCAGCGAACTCGGCCCGTTTCGCCGCCGACTTCGCCGACGACGACCGCGTCGGCGTGCCCGACGTCGTCTGGGAGCGCTCCACCCGCCGCGTGCTCGTGCTCGAGGACGTCTCCGCGATCAAGATCACCGACGCCGAGGGCCTGCGCGCCGCGGGCATCGACCCGGCCGAGGTCGCCCCGGTCTTCGCCGCGGTCATGTTCGACCAGCTCTTCGGCAACGGCTTCTTCCACGCCGACCCGCACCCCGGCAACATCTTCGTCACGCCCGTCGAGGCCGCCGAGGGCGAGCGCCCGTGGCGGCTCACCTTCATCGACTTCGGGATGATGGGGGAGGTGCCCACCGGCACCCGGAACGGCCTGCGTCAGCTGCTCATCGCGGCCGCGTCGCGCGACGGCAGCGGCATGGTGAACGCCATGCGCGACCTCGGTGTGCTGCTGCCCACCGCCGACACGGTCGGCCTCGAGCGCGCCGTCACCGCCACGTTCGCCCGCTTCGGCGGCATGGGCTTCGCCGAGCTGCGCGAGGTCGACCCGCGCGAGTACCGCGAGTTCGCCGGGCAGTTCGGCGACCTGATCCGGTCGCTGCCGTTCCAGCTGCCCGAGGACTTCCTGCTCGTCCTGCGGGCGGTGACCCTCACCTCCGGCGTGGCCAGCGCCCTCGATCCCGTCTTCAACCTCTGGGACTCGGTCGAGCCCTACGCGGCCCGGCTCGTGCGCGACGAGCGCGGCAACGCCGTGCAGGACGTCGCCCGACGAGCGGCCGACGCGGTCGGCGTGGCCGCTCGGCTGCCGGGCCGGCTGGACCACCTGGTCGGCCGCCTCGAGGACGGCACGCTCGAGGTGGGCAGCCCCCGCATCGAGCGGCAGCTCGGCCGCATCGAGCGGACGGCCCGCCGCGTGCTGGCCGCCGTCCTGTTCGGCGGCCTGCTGATCGCGGGCGCCGTGCTGCGCGCCGACGGTGACGCGCTCGGCACGGTGCTGATGGCCGCCTCCGCGGTGCCGCTGCTGTACGCGCTGCTCGCCGGGCGCCTCCCCGGGTAGGAGGCGGCGCCTCCTGCAGGGCTCAGGCCCTCGCGGTCTCGTGCAGCACCTTCCGGGCGACCACGTTGCCGAGCAGCTGCGCCACCTGCACCAGCACGATGATCAGCACGATGACCGTCACCATGACGAACGTGTCGAAGCGCTGGTAGCCGTAGGTGATGGCGAGGTTGCCGAGGCCGCCGCCCCCGACGAGGCCGGCGACCGCGGTCGCGTCGACCAGGGCGACGAAGATGTAGGTGAGGCCGAGCACGAGGGGGCCGAGCGCCTCCGGCACGACGATGGTGACGAGCACCCGCAGGGGCGACGCGCCCATCGCGGCGCCCGCCTCCACCGATCCGCGGTCGACCGCGACGAGGTTGGTCTCGGCGATGCGCGCGATCGAGAAGGTCGCGACGATGGTCAGGGCGAAGATCGCGGCGCCCGTGCCGATGCTCGTGCCGATCACGACGCGGGTCAGCGGCGAGATGGCGACGATCAGGATGATGAACGGGATCGGCCGGATCACGTTGATGACCGCGTTCAGGGTCGTGAAGACGGCCGCGTTCTGCAGCAGGTTGCCGCGCCGGGTCGAGTAGAGCACGAGCCCCAGCACGACGCCGAGCACGGTCGCCAGCACGAACGACACCGTCACCATCTGCAGGGTCTGGAGCAGCGCCGTCCAGATCTTGGGCCAGAGCACGGCCGGCTCGATGTCACGCACCGGCGACCACCTCCGTCACGCTCGTGGTGCGGCGCAGGTCGACCACGGCCGCGTCGATCGCCGCGTCGTCGCCGAGCAGCTCGACCGTGAGGTCGCCGAACAGCCGGGACTGCAGCTCGCTGACGCCGCCGTAGACGACGTTGAAGTCGACGCCGTGGGTGCGCGCGACGCGGGAGAGGAACGGGTCGTTCGACTCGCGGTCCTCGACGTGGAGGCGGACGATGCGTCCCGTGTGCACCCTGCGGATGCGCTCGAGCACGCCGGGCGTCGCCTCGTGGTGCAGCACGGACGACACGAACCGCCGCGACGTGGGGTGCTGCGGGTCGGCGAACAGGTCGTAGACCGAGCCGGTCTCGACGACCTCGCCGCCCTGCATCACGGCGACGCTGTCGGCGAGCTCGCGGATGACGTCCATCTCGTGGGTGACGAGCAAGATCGACAGACCGTACTCGTCGTTGACGCGGCGCAGCAGGTCGAGCACCTCGCCGGTGGTCTGCGGGTCGAGGGCGCTCGTCGCCTCGTCCGAGATGAGCACGTCGGGGCGGTTCGCCAGCGCGCGGGCGATGCCGACGCGCTGCTTCTGGCCGCCCGACAACTTGGCCGGGTACTCGAGCGCCTTCTCGCTGAGCCCGACGAAGTCGAGCAGCTCCTCGACCCGGTCGACCGTCTCGTCGCGGGAGAGGCCCGAGAGGCGCAGCGGGTAGGCGACGTTGCCGTAGACGGTGCGCGACGAGAGCAGGTTGAACTGCTGGAAGACCATGCCGATCCGGCGGCGGGCCGCGTAGAGCTCCTTCCCGCGGAGCGCCGAGACCTCGCGGCCGTCGACGACGACCCGGCCGCTCGTCGGCCGCTCGAGGGCGTTCACGGTGCGCAACAGCGTCGACTTGCCTGCCCCGGAGTAGCCGACGATGCCGAAGACCTCGCCGCGCGCCACCTCCAGGCTGACGTCGCGGAGGGCGTCGAACCGGCGCCCCTGCACCGTGTACGACTTCGAGACGTGCTCGAACGAGACGACCGGGTCCGCGGTCACGAGGTCAGCTCGCGGGCGGCGGTCTCGAGGTCGGCGAGGGTGCTGCGCAGGTCGGCCGCCGAGACGTCGACGAGCACCGTGTTGCCGAACGACTCCTCCTCGAGGGCAGCGGCGACGCGCGGGTCGGCGTAAGCGTCGGCGAGCCTTGTCCAGGCCTCGTCGTCGGCGTTGTCGGCCCGGGTCACGACCGCGTTGACGTAGGGCCGCGACTCGTCGCTGAGCGAGTCGTCGAGGTAGAGCGCGTCCTCGGCGTCGATCTCCTGCGACGGGTCGAAGTACGAGGTGCCGACCACGACCGCGTCGAGGCTCGGGTCGTCGAACTGGGTGGGGATCGTCGTGGCGCCGATCGGGACGAACTCGAGGCCGAGGTCGTTCGACACGACGTCGTCGACGGTCGGGTAGACGCCGACGTCCGGGCCGAGCTCGATCAGCCCGGCGGCCTGCAGGATGAACAGCGCGCGGGCACCGTTCGACGCGTCGTCGGGGATCGCGATGCGGGCGCCCTGGCCGAGGCCGTCGAGGTCGTCGACCGTCGCGGAGAAGACGCCCCACTGCGTGATGGTGGTCGAGAAGACCGGCGTCAGGTCGGTGTCGTTGGCGACGTTGTAGGCGCTGAGGAACGCCGTGTGCTGGAACGCGTTCGCGTCGACCTCGCCGGCCACGAGGGCCGAGTTGGGCAGGGTCCAGTCGTCGAAGTTGACCCAGGTGACGTCCAGGCCCTCCTCGGCGGCGACCGTCTTGACGGCGTCCTGCAGGTCGCTCTCGCCGCTGCCGGCGATCTTCACGCTGATCCGGTCGCCGCCGCCTCCCGCGGCTCCGCCGGTCGCCGCCTGGGCACCGTCGCCGGCTCCCGCGGTGGCCGAGCCGGCCCAGAAGCCGCCGCCGACGAGGGC
>NZ_CAUPYL010000077.1:0-11028 GCF_963515265.1 uncultured Frigoribacterium sp. | reverse complement strand
GGCAGGGGCTGGGCGGGGAACGTGCCCCGCACCTCCGGCGCTCCCCCGTCGCGGGCGTCGGCCAGCGCGGCCGAGCGCATCAGGGCCAGGAGGACGACGAGCAGGGCGGCGCCGCCCATGGCCGGGCCGAGGAAGGGGCCCGCGTCGGGCTCGCCGATGACGTCGCGGTCGAGCAGCAGGCTCTCGAAGCCGGCCGTCGCCACGAGCAGCGCGCCGAAGAGGACGCTCGCCATCAGGGCGTAGACGGCACGGGTCATGAGGCGAGGGTACGCCGCGGGGGCGTCCCGAGGCGGCGGGCCAGGACGGGTGCGGGCAGCGGCAGGGCCCGGCGCCTCCCTGGGAGGGAGGAGCCGGGCCCTGGCTGCGGAACCGAGCGGAGGAGGCGCGGGTCGGCCGGTCAGCGACCGCTGGCGGTGGTGTCCGTGCCCTCGTCGGTGCCCTCGGCCTGCGTCGGCGCAGTCGTCGTGGCGTCGCCGTCGGCGGGGGCGGTCTCGCCGTCCTGCAGGACGAAGACGAGGCCGCCCACCGTCCAGGTCTGGCCCTCGGCGGTCTCGCTGCCCTCCTCGGGCTCGCTGCTCGTGATGGCGGTCACGAGGAACAGGCGCGGGCCCTTCTGGATGCGGTCGACGAAGTCCAGCGCCTGGTCGTACGAGCCCTGGATGTCGACGGTGACGGCGATCGTGGAGAAGTTCGCCGTCGTCACGGCAGGGTCGGTCACGGTGGCGGGGGCGGTCGGCAGGGCGGCCTCGGCGGGCGCGGCAGCAGCGTCGGCGCTGCCGTCCGTGCCCTCCGACGACTCGGTGCCCTCCGCGGGCGCCGCCGCGGCCGGAGCCGTCGCGGACGCCGGTGCGACGTACGACACGGGGTCAGCCGTCGTGAACGACGTCACCATGGTGCCGGCCTCGCCGGCCATCTGGTCGAGCTGACGGATGAGCGCGGGCATGTCAGGCGCAGCGGGCACGGACGCGAGCTTGGCGTCGCGCTCGTCCTCGAGGCCGGCCAGGCCCTCGTTCTCGGCGATGAGCTGCTCCACGGCCGCCCGGATGCCCTCGTTCTGCTGGTCGACGCTCGCCTTCTGCTCGGCGGCGGCCGAGGCGGCGGACAGCTGCGGCTGGACGCCGAGGAGGAAGCCGAGGGCGAGCACGGCGACGCCGCTCACCATCGCGATGATCAGCTTGATGCGGTTGCGGTCCATCAGGTCACTCGCTCTCAGTCGGGGCGAAGCGGTTCGAGAACGCGCCCTGGTCGATGTGCATGGTCACGGTCGCCTCGTAGACGCCCTCCTCGAGGGTGACCGAGCCGGGGGTCGCGTCCGTGTAGCCGGGCAGCGTGGCCAGGCCGTCGAGCCAGTCCGGCACGCTCGGCAGCGTGGTGCTCTGGGCCGTGAACGTCACGGTGCCCACGCGGGCGCCCTGCAGGGGCGTGTCCGACTGCTGGTAGTCGGCGATGGGCGAGGCCTGGTCGATCGTGATCGTCGTCACGGTGACCCCGGCCGGCAGGGTCGCCTGGATCTGCGCGAGGTACGAGGGCCAGGGGATCTCGGCGGCGCCCGCGACGGTCTGCGCGGCGGTCAGCAGCTGGATGTCCGACTTGACCTCGCGGACCTCGGTGTACTTGCCCTGCTCCATCAGGAGCTGCTGGGTCTCGGCCTGCGAGGCGAGCAGCTCGTCGTTCGCCTCGATCGAGACGATCGTGGCCCCTCCCGCGCCGATGGCGACGACGACCGCCGCGACGGCCACGCCCATCCAGGCACGACGGACGACGACGCCCGTGTGCCGCTCGGCCCGGACCTCCGGGGGCAGCAGGTCGACGCGGGGCAGTCCCCCGACGACCGCCGTGGCGGTCTTCTTCGTGCGGCTCATGCGGCGCTCCCCAGTGCGAGCCCGAGGGCCACGGTCATGTCGGAGGCACGCCCGCGCAGGGCGGCCTCGTCGACGTTCTTGCCGAACGCGACGGTGGCGAACGGATCGGCGACGACCACGGGCAGGCGCGTCACCTCGGACAGCGCGTCCGGGAGGCCCGGCAGCAGGGCGCCGCCCCCGGCGAGGACGATCTGCGAGACCGTCTCGGTCGGCCGGGTGTTGACGAAGTACTGGACGGTGTTGCGGAAGCTGCCGAGCAGCTCGTTGACCGACTCGAAGATGGCGGCCGACGAGGCCTGCTCCTCGGCGTTGGTGATCACGGTGCTGAGGCCGCGCTGCCTCTTGACGGCCACCGCCTCCTCGACCGAGATGCCGCGCTTGGCGATGATCGCCTGGGTCACGTCGTCGCCGCCCGAGGGGATGATGCGAACGAACTGCGGGACGCCGTCGGTCGCGACGATCACGGACGAGGTGCTGTGGCCGATCTCGATCAGGGCGACGGTGCCGGTGAGGCCGGGACGGTTGACCAGGAGGCGCGTGTTCGCGAACGGGATGAGGTCGACGCCCATGGTCGACAGGCCGGCGAGCTTGCTGGCGCGGACGTTGCCGAGGACGGCGTCCTTGACGGCGGCGATGAGCAGGCCGTTGAGCACGGGGCCGTTCTCGCCCTCGCTCTCCTTGTAGGGGTAGAAGTCGAGCAGCGCGTCCGCGACGGGCACCGGCAGCATGTCCTGCACCTGGAACGGCAGCGACTCGCGGATCCGCTCTCGCGACGCCTTCGCCACGGTCAGGTCGCGGGCCAGCACGCGCTGGTTGCCCATGCCGAGCACGACGTTCTTGCTCTTGAAGCCGCCGGCGCTCCAGAGCTGCTTGAGCGCGCTGGCGACGGTCTGGGGCTCGAGCACTTCTCCGCGGCTGGCAGCGCCGTCGCTGAGGGCCATCTCGGAGAAGCGGACGACGGTGGGGCGCGGCTTGTCGACGTCGGCGACCTCGACCGCGCGGAGCGATCGGCTGCCGATGTCGACTCCGACGATGTTCTTCGTCATGGGGTGGTCTCTTTTCTGCGTGAGGTCGGGGTCACGCGACGCTGAGGAGCTGGAGGTAGGAGGCGGCGACCGTGCCGCCGACGAGCACGCCGACCCAGGCGCCCGCGAGCATCCAGGGGCCGAAGGGGATGCCGCCGGTGCGCTGGGCACGACGGGTGGCGAGCAGGACGATCGAGAAGAGGCCGCCGAGCAGGAACGCGGCGAAGGCGCCGACGACGAGCTCGCCCCAGCCGAGCCAGCCGAGCCAGAGGCCCAGCACGCCGGCGAGCTTGACGTCGCCGAGGCCCATGGCACCGGGCTTGACGAGCGCGAGCGCGAAGTAGAAGACGAACAGTGCCGTCATGCCGATGACGCCCCGGAGCAGCGCGTCCCACTCCCCCGACAGGGCCGAGGAGGCGCCCAGCAGGACGAGGCCGACCGCGTACGACGGCAGCACGATCGCGTCGGGCAGCCGGTGGTGCTCGACGTCGATGATCGCGAGCGCGACGCTCGCGCCGGCCAGCCAGAGGAACGCGACGAGCTCGAGCAGCGCGGCGAAGAGCGGGGCGGCCTCGGTCGGCACGGCGGTCCAGGGCCAGACGACCGCGGCGACCAGGGCGAAGAACCCGCCGGTGGCGAGCTCGACGATCGGGTAGCGGGCCGAGATGGCGGTGCTGCAGCTGCGGCAACGGCCCTTGAGGGCGAGCCAGCTGAACACAGGGACGTTGTCGTACGCCTTGATGGGCGCGTGGCAGCCGGGGCAGGCGCTCGGCGGCGACGAGATCGACATGCCCGCAGGGACGCGGTACACCACGACGTTGAGGAACGAGCCGATCAGCAGGCCGAGGCCGCCGGCCGTCAGGGCGGCGAGGAGGAGGGCGGTCACGGGACCAGCTCCTTGCCCGAGGCCGCGACGGCGGTCTTGCTCTCGACGACCTGCGTGATGCCGTAGCTGGTCGACACGGGCGACAGGAACTTGGGCGGTGCCGTGTAGCGCATGCGCGGGTCGTAGACGTAGGCCTTGGTGTAGCCGCTGTCGCCGTTCCCGCTCGTGGCGACCGGTCCGCGGAACTTCTGCGAGATCGAGCCGAGCACCTGCAGCTTGCCCTTCGTGTTGCCGCTGTCGGCGGCGTAGTTCTGGACCGTGAAGGTGTGCGAGACGCTCAGGATCGCGGCCTGGATGACCCGGTCCGACTCGGCGCGGTCGATGAGGCCGACGGTCGTGTTCTTGCCGCTCGTGTAGTACCTGACCGGGTTGTAGACGTAGACGGCGTTGGTGCCGACGAGGCCGAGCATGTCCTTCGAGACGTCGGAGTACTTCACGTCGCCGGTGACGTAGACGTAGTTCTGCGCCGCCACGGTCACGTTGCCCTTGAGCGTGCCCTGG
The DNA here is from genome assembly GCF_963515265.1 of uncultured Frigoribacterium sp. Taxonomy (NCBI): domain Bacteria; kingdom Bacillati; phylum Actinomycetota; class Actinomycetes; order Micrococcales; family Microbacteriaceae; genus Frigoribacterium; species uncultured Frigoribacterium sp. The sequence goes on along the minus strand of NZ_CAUPYL010000077.1, from coordinate 6,754 downwards.
ACGAAGACGTCGCCCGCGGTGCAGCTGTAGGACGCGTTGATCTCGTCCTTCGCCGGGAAGCCGAGCCCGTTGCCGGCAGCCGAGTCGTCCGCGTTCCGGCACTTGAAGTTCGTCGGCTTGCCGCTCCAGTAGTTGACGTCGGTCGACGACGCCGGGACGTCCTGGACGTAGACCAGGTTGTTCGCCGGGACCGTGATGTCCTGCCCGCCGACGCTGCCGAGCGTGCCGCCCTTGGCGCCGTCGCCCGGCGTGCCGCACATCGCAGGGGCCGTGCCCTTGCTCGGGTCGGACTCGATCTGCGTGGCCTTCGTGTAGGGCGAGTAGACGTTCATCGTGCCGGCTGACTTGAACGTGATGCGGGTGGGGCCCGTGTAGAGGCACCCGGGGTTCGGGACGGTGGTCGACTTGAGGTCGGTCCGCGTCTCCTGGCGCATGGCCTCGTTGGTCTGAGGCATGGTGATCGCCTGGGCGTAGGCGGGCTTCGACTGGCCGCCGAAGCTCGGCGTCCCCGTGCAGTTGGTGCCCGTGACCGCGACGTACCGGTTGGACCGGGTGCTCGAGGTCGTGGTCGCCCCCTTGAACTGGGTTCCCCCGCAGACTCTCATGGTGTCGTTGGTGTGCATCGGGCCGTCGATGACGTCCGTCGCCGAGAACTGGATGGTCGTGCAGCTGGGCCGCTCGGTCACCGCCCACTCGTACTTGGGCGAGCACGACGTGCTCGAGAGCACCGGGTCGCTGATCTCGTAGTCGGTGAAGTAGACGTAGTCGAGGAAGCCGTCCTGCTTGAGGTCGGCCACGACCGACCGCGTCGTGTCGCCGACCCGGCCCGTAGACCGGATGCGCAGCGTGCCGGCGGTCGAGTACTTCGAGTTGTCGACCTCGTACCGATACGAGGCGCCCGTGCCGTCGCCGACCGTCTGCCAGCTGCCCGCGGTGCCCTTGCCGAAGGCGGGGTTGCCGTCGGTGCCGGTGAAGGCGGAGCCCGTGCTGAAGGCCGTGACCCTCGCGCCGTACTGGCTGTAGGCGTTGTTGTTCGCGAGCTTGCTCTGGTAGTCCTCGACGCCGGCGTACGCAGCCGCGATCGCCGCGTTGAAGTCCGAGTCGTCGCGGGCCTTCACCGTGCCGCTCACCGCCACGGACGCCATGGTCACGCTGAGCAGCAGCAGGACGGCGCCGAGGCCGATGACGCTGGCCAGGGCGACGCCGCGGTCGGCTCCGTCGTGGCGGAGCCGGACGAGGCGGGCGTGCAGGAGGCGGATCATCAGAGGTCCCTGGCGATGTCGAGGTTGGGCAGGCCCACCGTGTTGACGAGCGTGGTGGAGGCGGCCGAGGTGTTGGCCGTCCCCGCCTGGACGCGGACCCGGACCGCGGCGATCGAACCGATCTTGGCTGCGGGAACCGCGCCGGCGGCGAGCGAGACGGTGGCGCCGTCGGCGTCGACGTAGGCGAAGAGGTCGGTGCCCGCCACGAGGGGAGAAGCGACGGTGCGGGTCGTGGGCGTGGTGCCGAAGGTCCAGAAGCCATCGGAGGAGACGACGCCGGGCCAGGTCTTCTCCTTGAGCGCGGTGCCGTCGAGGTAGTACTGCACCATCACCGGGGTCGCGTCCGACGAGGCGAGGTTGACGTACGCGTAGACGGTGACGGCGTTGGCCGTCGCCTGCGGGAAGGCGGCGTCGGGCAGGGTCTGGCCCTTGACGGGGTTCTCGGTCGCGGCACGGAGCGTGCGGGTCACGGCCGTCATGCCGTTGGTGGCGACGCGTGTGGCCGAGTCGATCGACTGCGTCTGCGAGGAGGCGCGCGAAGCGCTGATCATGAAGCCGCCGGTGATGGCGATGAGGATCGCGAAGACCATCATGGCGACGAGCAGCTCGGCCAGGCTGACGCCGGCGTCGCGCCGGTCGCGGAGCGCGGCGAGGGAAGCACGGAGGCGGGTCACGGGGTCAGCCCCCGCGGGTCGAGCGTGATGGTCTTGGTCGGCATGTCGATCGATCCGCGTGTCCGGAGCACGGAGTCCTGGGGGTTGACCTGGTTGCTCGACGTGATCAGCCCGAGGTTGAGCAGGTCCGTCACCGTGTAGAACGACCACGTGCCGAACGGCAAGGCCAGCAGGGTGTCCTTCGTGACGGCGGTGAACGTGTAGGTGGACGGGACCAGGCACCCGGGGTCGCCGGCTGCGCCCGCCTTCTGCTGCACGGCCACGACCTTCACCGTGCCGCTGATCTTGCTGAGCTGCAGCACGCCCATCGGTACGCCGACCGTGGCCGACCCGCCGGGGGCAGCGCCCACGGGCACGGGGGCTGCCCCGATGGCCTTGTCGGCCGCGGGCGTGACCCACGCGGCAGGATCGGGCGAGAGGCAGCTCGACACGACGTTCGTCTTCGGGTCCGTGCTCGGGTCGAGGTGCTTGCCGGCCACGACGGCGTAGCCGCCCGAGAAGGGGAACAGCTTCGCCGGCTTCGTGGCGGCGGCGGACACCGTGTAGTCGCCCACCACGGTGCTGCGGAACGTCACGTCGAGGTTGCCGGGCAGCACCACGGGACTCGGGAAGTTCGTCGCGAAGTTCGTCTGCAACGAGATGGCCGTGTCGTAGGAGAAGGAGGCGGTGCCGGACCCGCCCGCCGAGACGGTGACAGGGGTGGTCGTCTGCGTGGCCGCCTGGTCGAGGCCGACCATGCCGGCCTTCGAGATGGTCACGTCGTAGTTGCCGGGAGCGACCTTGAGGGCGTAGGTGCACCCGGAGCTGTCGGTCGGGTCCAGAGCAGGGGGCGCGACGGCGCCGTTGGGGTCCTTAGCGGCCGCCTTGACGGTCGCGGTGACGCCCTCGGTGCCGGCTCCGGAGGCGCCGATGACCGACACGACGATCGTGCCCTTGGCGGGATCGTTGATGCGGCCGTTGGGCGCCAGGACGGTGGCGGAGGTGATCGGGGCGCTGACCGTGCGCTGGCCGGCGTAGGTGACCGAGACCTCGACGCGCTTGTACTGCAGCGTGCCGGTGCCGGTGCCGCAGGCGGTGGAGTTCGTGGCGGAGGTGGTCCACTCGGCGGTGCGCTCGACCGTGAAGGTCGTGCCGCCGACCGTGGTGACGAAGGTCTTCGAGACGACGCTGAAGACGTCGTCGACGCTGCGGAGGAGGTCGATCTCCTGCGCCGCGAGGTTCGTGGCGACCGCCCTGGCCCGCGAGTCACGGGTGAGGACGAGCGAGTTGGTGATCGTGTAGGCGACCCCGATCGAGATGATCGTGAACACCATCATCGCGACGATGACCTCGACGAGGCTGAGTCCGGCGTCGCGCTGCGCCGGGGCGGCAGGGCGGAGGACGTCGTTGAGGCGTCGGAACATGGTGGTTCACCTCCCGGTCGGGTTCGAGGGTGCGGATGTAGAACGAGGGTGACGGAGTGCTCGACCCGCGAGCCGAGCACTCCGTCGAGAAGCGAGTGCTACGCGGCAGGCTTGAACGTGCCGTCGGTGTTGCAGGAACCAGCGGCAACGCCGTTGACCTCAGTCGCGGCGAAGGTCTTGCTCGTGCTGCTTGTGCCCTGGATGCAGAATCCGGTAGTTCCGTTCGCCGTCAGGGACATCGCGGTGGTGTCGGTGCCCTTCGTGGCACCAGCCGACTTCATGTCGTCGGTGAGGGTGGCGACGTCCTTCGCCGCGGGCAGCTTGCCCGTCTGGGTCTGGACACTGATGATGGCGGTCTTCAGGTTGGTCAGGTCGCTCTTGACGCCCGAGTCCTTGGCGTTGTTCTGCACGCCGAGGTACACGGGGATCGCGATCGCGGCGAGGATGCCGATGATGATGACGACGACGAGGAGCTCGATGAGCGTGAAGCCCTTGTCCTTGTCCTGGGCGAGGTTCTGGCGGCGGGCGGAGAGCTTGCCCATGAGTGCGAAGTACATGACTGGTCCGTTCGAGATCGGGTGCGGGAGAGGTGATCGGAGGCGGTCACGTCGTTCCCGCCGGAGATGACTCTCCCAGCCCCCGAGACCCGCGAGAATCCCGCAGACGGGGGGTTTATGCCGGCGACACGGCCCCAGTCCGGGTCACCCCCGAACGGGCAGAACCCCTGTTCAGGGGTCAGCTGCTATCCGACACCCGTCGCGCACGACGAAGGGCCCGACCGGTGGTCGGGCCCTTCGGGCACAGCGAGGAAGGACGGCTCAGAGCCGCCCTGCGACTACTTGATCAGCGACGTGATCTGGAAGATCGGCAGGTACAGCGCGACGATCATGCCGCCGACGACGACGCCGAGGAACGCGATCAGCAGCGGCTCGATCAGGGCCGTGAGCGACTCCGTGGTCGACTTCACCTCCTGGTCGTAGAAGTCCGCCACCTTCTCGAGCATCGTCTCGAGCGAGCCGGCGTCCTCGCCGACCGAGATCATCTGCGTGACCATCGGCGGGAAGACCCCGGAGGCGGTCAGGGGGGCGGCGATGGACTCGCCCTGCCGCACCGACTCCGCGACCTCGACCAGCGCCTCCTCGAGCACGTAGTTGCCCGAGACCTCCCCGACGATGCGCAGGGCGGTGAGGATGGGGACGCCAGCGCCGATCATGTTGGAGAAGTTGCGCGAGAAGCGCGCGATCGCGATCTTGCGGAGCAGCTCGCCGAACACCGGCAGCTTGAGCTTCAGCGGATCGAGCTTCGAGCGCACCTTGACGGAGTTCTTGTTGGTCTTCCACCAGATCGAGCCGCCGATGCCGCCGACGATCAGGATCGGCAGCACGATCGGCATGGCCTGCGAGGCGTAGACCAGCATCATCGTGGGCAGCGGCAGCTGGCCGCCGAGGTTCGTGAACATGTCCTGGAAGATCGGGACGATGAACGTCAGCATGATGACCACCGCGAGCAGGGACATCACGAGCACGACGACCGGGTAGGTCATCGCCGACTTGATCGTGGACCGCAGCGCCACCTCCTTCTCGAAGTTGTCGGCAGTCGACTCGAGCGCCTTGTCGAGGAACCCGCCGACCTCGCCGGCCCGGATCATGTTGATCATCAGGGGCGGGAAGTGCTTGTCGTGCTTGCCGACCGCGTCGGAGAACGAGACGCCGGTCTCGACGTCGTCGCGCACCTCCTGCATGACCTTCTGCAGCGTCTTGTTGTCGACCTGGTCGGCGAGGATCGTGAGTGTGCGCAGCAGCGACAGGCCGGACGCGATCATGGTCGCCATCTGGCGCGACATGACCGCGATCTCCTTCATCTTGACGCCGCCGCCGCCGAGGCCGCCGAGCGAGATCTCGCGCTGCAGGCCGGTGCCGTCGCTCGCCGCGGCGATCGAGATGGGCTGCACGCCCATGGTGCGCAGGCGGGTGACGACGGCGCCCTCGCTGGACGCGTCGACCTTGCCCTTGACGACCTTGCCGGCCGAGTCGCGGCCCTTGTAGGCGTACGCGGTGCTGGTGGCCATCAGTTGCTCCCGATCGAGAAGGCGTCGCCGAAGTCGATGCCGGCGTCGAGGCCGACCGTCTCGGACTTGTTGATCACACGGGTGACGAGGCGGTCGAAGCCCTCGGCGTCGTGCACCTTCTCCATCGCCGCCTTGTGCGTGACGGTGCCGGTGTTGACGAGGTCGGCCAGCTTCTGGTCCATCGTGTGCATGCCGAGGTCCCGCCCCGCCTGCATCGACGACGAGATCTGGTACGTCTTGCCCTCGCGCACGAGGTTGCCGATGGCCGGCGTCATCATCATGATCTCGGTCGCGACGACACGGCCCTTGCCGCCCGCCTTCGGCAGCAGCGTCTGGCACACCACGCCCTGCAGCGTCGACGCGAGCTGGGTGCGCACCTGGTCCTGCTGGTGCGGCGGGAAGACGTCGATCACACGGTCGATCGTCTGCGCGGCGCTCTGTGTGTGCAGGGTGGCGAACACGAGGTGGCCGGTCTCGGCGGCGGTCAGCGCGACCGAGATGGTCTCGAGGTCGCGGAGCTCGCCGATGAGGATGACGTCGGGGTCCTGGCGCAGCACGTGCTTCAGCGCGTTCGCGAAGCTGTGCGTGTCGTGGCCGACCTCGCGCTGGTTGACGATCGCCTTCTTGTGCTGGTGCATGAACTCGATCGGGTCCTCGACCGTCACGATGTGGTCGGCGCGCGTGCGGTTGACCAGGTCGATGAGGGCGGCGAGGGTCGTCGACTTGCCCGAGCCGGTGGGGCCCGTGACGAGCACGAGGCCGCGGGGCAGCTTCGCGAAGCGGCTGACGACCTCGGGCACGCCCAGGTCGGCGAGCTGCTTGATCTCGGTCGGGATGAGGCGGAAGGCCGCTCCCATCACGCCGCGCTGCTGGTAGAAGTTCACGCGGAAGCGCGACTCGTCCGACAGCGAGTAGGCGAAGTCGAGCTCGAGCCGCTCGTCGAACTGCTCCTTCATCGCCGGGGTCAGCAGGCTCGTCAGCGCGGTCGAGACCGTCGGGGCGTCCCAGGGGTCGCCACCGGCGAGCGCCGGCTGCAGACCGCCGTCGACGCGGAGGGTCGGGGCGGCGTCGACCGTGACGTGCAGGTCGGAGGCGCCCTGCAGCACGACCTCGCAGAGCGCCGAGATCAGGGCAGGGTGCGCGACCGTGCGGGCGTGCTCGTGCAGCTCGATGCCGGGTCGGGACTCGACCTGGGCGGCGGGGGGCGCCTCCTCGGCGGCGTGCTGGGCGCTGGACGGCGCGAACGACGGCACGCGCAGCAGGCCGCCGTCGCCGAGCTGGGGCGAGACGGGCGCCGGGGCGGCGGAGTGCGACGGGACGGCCGAGTGCGACGGAGCGACCCCGGGC
>NZ_CAUPYL010000076.1:0-11041 GCF_963515265.1 uncultured Frigoribacterium sp. | reverse complement strand
CCGTTCGCCCGGCTGACGCGCATCTCGGCGCGCACGGGGCCGCACGCCCGGACGGCGCTCGCCGCGGCGCCCGCCTACGCCGCCGCGTGGCTGCTCAGCCGTGGGGTGCGCTGATGGACTTCATGGACGTCGTCCGCCGTCGCCGCACCACCAACGGCCACTTCACGGACGAGCCCGTGAGCGCCGCCGACCAGCGCCTCCTGATGGAGCTCGCCGGCCGTGCGCCCAGCCAGCTGAACAGTCAACCGTGGCGCTTCGTGCTGGTCGAGGCGCGCGAGACCATCGACGAGATCGCCAGGATCAGCGGCGAGAGCATGACCGAGTCGATGTCGTCGGGCTCGTTCTTCGAGCGCTACAAGCCGTTCTTCCGCTTCAGCGCGGCCGAGATGGCGCGGCACCGGGACGGGATGCTGTTCGACAAGCTGCCGGCGCCCCTGCGACCGTTCACGGGGCAGGTCTTCACGAGGAGGGGCCAGCTGCTGATGAACGCACTGCGGGTCCCGCAGACGCTCGGTGCCGAGAACCGGGCCCTGGTCGCCGGGTCGCCGCTGCTGCTCGGCGTGATGCTCGACCGGTCGTCGTACCGGCCCGACTCGCTGACGTCGTTCTACTCGACGTTCAGCATGGCGGCCGCCGTCGAGAACATCTGGCTGGCGACCGTGCCGCTCGGGCTGGGCATCCAGTTCATCTCGTTCCCGATGGAGTCGCCCGCTCGCTGGGCGCAGGTCTCCGAGCTGCTGAGGGTGCCCGACGACCTCGAGCTGATGGCCGTGTACCGGATCGGCCACGTCCCCCCGGAACGCGTGCGGCCGGCGATCGACTGGGTCAGCGACGAGCGCAAGCGCATCTCGCAGTACGTGTTCCGCGAGGACGCGACGACGCCGCAGACGGGGTGGGACGAGCCGCCGGGAGCACCGGACGCGTCGGGCGGCACGGGAACGGCCGGCGCGTGACGAGAGGCCCCGACCCGTCGCCCGCAGCTGCGGGACGTCGGATCGGGGCCTCTCGTGGGGCTCGCGGGGAGCGGGCTCAGGCCTTGTCGGCGTTCGAGTCCTTGTCGTCGTCGACGAGGCCGTCCTTCGAGCCGTCGGCGAGCTGCTCGGTGTGCTCGGCCTGCTCGTCGGTGACGTTCGTCGATCCGTCGGGGGCGGTGTCCGGTGTGGTGTCGTCGTGGTCGCTCATGGGGGCGACGATACGCCGCCCGGCACGCCTCAGTCCGGCCTGTCCGCGGAGAGCTCGGCACGCCGCCGCAAAGCGAGAGTGATCGGCGACACAGGAGCTGAGGACCGCACCCTCTGGGCGGTCCGCCGCCCCGATCACTCTCACATTACGGGGCAGTGCGTGGTAGACGGAGGGCAGGCAGGAGGCGCGGTGCCGGCCGTGCCGACACCGCGCCTCCTCGAGTCGCGAGCGCCTAGAGCGCTGCGGCCGCCGCGGGCTCGTCCGCCCGGGCGACGAGCTCGCCGTCGTCGCCGACGCGGACCACGACGCGCCCGCCCGCGGCGATCGCGCCCGTCACCATCAGGTCGGCGATCCGGTCGTCGACCTCGCGCTGGATCGTGCGGCGCAGCGGCCGCGCGCCGAACTCGGGCTCGTGGCCGTGGTCGACGATCCAGTCGGTCGCCGCCGCGTCGACGTCGAGCACGACGCCCTGGGCGGCGAGCCGGCCGGCGGTCGCGCCCAGCAGCAGTCCGACGATCTCGCGCAGCTGCTCGCGGTCGAGCTTGCGGAACAGCACGATCTCGTCGATCCGGTTGAGGAACTCCGGTCGCATCGCCTCCCGCAGCTTGCCCATGACACGGTCGCGCAGCGCCTTCTCCGACCCGAAGCCGTTCCCGGCCGCGGGGTCCGACCCGACGGGCCCGGCCGGCGTGAAGCCGAGCGCGCCGCCGCGCGACGCCAGGAACTCCGAGCCGAGGTTCGAGGTCATCACGACGACCGTGTTGCGGAAGTCGACCGTGCGGCCCTGGCCGTCGGTGAGGCGCCCGTCGTCGAGCACCTGCAGCAGCAGGGTGAACACGTCGGGGTGCGCCTTCTCGATCTCGTCGAAGAGGATCACCGACCACGGGTTCCGGCGGACGCGCTCGGTCAGCTGGCCGGCCTCGTCGTAGCCGACGTACCCGGGAGGGCTCCCGACCAGGCGGCTCACGGTGTGGCGCTCGCCGAACTCGCTCATGTCGAAGCGGATCATCGCCTGCTCGTCGCCGAAGACCGACTCGGCGAGGGCCTTCGCCAGCTCGGTCTTGCCCACGCCGGTCGGCCCGAGGAACAGGAACGACCCGGTCGGCCGGTGTGGGTCGCCGAGGCCCGTGCGGCTGCGGCGGACGGCCCGGGCGACCGAGGTCACCGCGTCGTCCTGGCCGACGACCCGCGCGTGCAGCTCCTGCTCGAGCAGGGCGAGCCGCGCCCGGTCGCCCTCCGTGAGGCGCGACGCAGGGATGCCGGTGGCGCGGGAGACCATCTCGGCGACGTCCGCCTCGGTGATCTCGGTGCCGGGCGCCTGCGGGACGGTCTCGACATCGTGGTCGCCGGCTGCGGCGTCGAGCCGTGCCTGTACGGCCTCGAGCTCGTCACGCAGCTGCGAGGCTTCCTCGTAGCGCTCCGCGGCGACCGCGGCGCGCTTGGACGACTCGAGCTCGGCGAGCTGCGCCTGGAGCGCCGCGACGTCCACGCCGTCACGGGCGCCGAGACGGAGCCGACGACGGGCGCCGGCCTGGTCGATCAGGTCGATCGCCTTGTCGGGCAGGAACCGGTCGCCGACGTACCGGGCCGACAGCTCGACCGCCGCACGCAGCGACTCGGGGCTGTAGGTCACGCCGTGGTGGGCCTCGTACCGCGGGGCCAGGCCGGCCAGGATCGCGACCGCGTCGTCGACGCCCGGCTCGGGCACCTGGACGGGCTGGAAGCGGCGCTCGAGGGCGGCGTCCTTCTCGATGGTGCGGTACTCGCGCAGCGTCGTCGCCCCGACGAGGTGCAGGTCGCCCCGGGCGAGACGGGGCTTGAGGATGTTGCCGGCGTCCATCGCGCCCTCGCCGCCGCCGGCCCCGACGACCGTGTGGATCTCGTCGAGGAACACGATCAGCTCGTCCCGGTGCGCGGCGATCTCGTCGACGACCGTGGTCAGGCGCTCCTCGAAGTCGCCGCGGTAGCGGGTGCCGCTGAGCATGCCGGGCAGGTCGAGGGCGACGACGCGCTTGCCCTGCAGCAGCGCGGGGACGTCGCCGTCGACGATGCGCTGGGCGAGTCCCTCGACGATCGCGGTCTTGCCGACGCCGGGCTCGCCGATCAGCACGGGGTTGTTCTTCGTGCGGCGCAGCAGGATCTCGACGGCCTGCTCGATCTCGTCGGCGCGGCCGATGACGGGGTCGATCTCGCCTCGGCGGGCGCGGGCCGTGAGGTCGCTGCCGTACTGGTCGAGGGTCGGCGTCGAGGAGGCGCCGGTCGCGCCTGCCTCGCCGGTCGCCTGCGCGCTCGCCTGGGTGCCGCCCGCGTGGCTCGCGCCGCTCGTGCCCGCGGCGTCGCCGGTCGGCGACCCGTCCCGGACGAACGCCTGGAGCGCCTGCGGGGTGACGCCCGCGGCGGCGAGCAGCTGGCCGGCGGTCGACTGCTGGTCGACGACGAGCGAGAAGAAGAGGTGCTCGGGATCGACGTAGGTCGAGCCGAACGCGCGGGCGGCCTGCGCCGCCTGCAGCAGCACGCGCTGGGCCGCCGGCGTCAGCGACGCGGTGCTGGGGGTGTCCGACGAGGGGCCGGGGAGGCGGCTGTCGACGGCGCGCAGCAGCGCGTCGCGGTCGGCGCCGGAGTGGTGGACGACGTCCGCGGCGGGAGACTCGTCCAGCAGCACCCGGAGCACGTGCAGCGAGTCGACCTCGGCGTGCCCGTGGCTGGTGGCGAACTCGCCGGCGCGGGTGACCACGCCGTGGGCGCTGCTGCTGAGCAGCCGCGAGATGTCGACCGGTCGGCCGGGCTGTGACGACCGGGCGCCGTTCATGAGGCGGGCGAGGAACTCGTCGAACGAGTCGCTGCTGCCGGAGCCGAACTGTGCAGGCACGGGACCTCCTGGGTGAACTTGAGTGCGTACGACTCAAGTCAACGCAAGAGGCCCCGTCGCATTCCCGTCTCGGCTCCGAAGTTGAGCGGAACCGACTCAACCTGCGGGTCCGACCTCTACGAGGATCCTTCCGGCCCGTGCGTGTGGGCGCTCAGCTGCGGCTCGTCCTCCTCGTCCGCGCCCGCGTCGTGGGCGGCGTCGAAGTCGTAGCCGTCGAAGTCCAGGTCGGGGATGTCGGCCATCTCCTCCGGCCAGGAGGGGCGGCCGGGCTGGAGCCGCAGGGTCGCCTCCTCGAGCTCGCGGATGACCTCGTCGTCCTCCCGCTCCTCCGTGCCGTTCTCGACGGGGGTCGAGAAGATCTGGCTGGCCGGGCCGATCAGCAGGTGCGCGTAGGCGCGGCTGCCGCCCTCGGTCACGACCGGGACCGACACGATGTCGGAGGTGCCGGACCGGGCCAGCGCTCGTGCGTACCGCAGCACGGCCTTGCAGGTGGTGTCGCCGAGCAGCATGTAGCCGCCCGCGTAGTGCAGTCGTCTCATGGCTCCACGCAATCACCGGCCGGGGGCCTCGTCCGGCCCTTGACGCGCCTCCTGCAGGTGCCCTACGGGCCGGGGCGGCGCCTCCTCGGGTCAGCCGGCGTTCGGCAGCCGCACCTCGACGGCGCCGTCGACGACGCGCGTCTCGAAGACGGGCTGCGGCGACGTGGCCGGACCGTGCACGACCTGGCCGGTGCGCATCGAGAAGACGCTGTCGTGCCACGGGCACGACACGCAGGCCTCGCCGGGGCGGCCCGCGTCGAGCACGACCTCGCCCTGCGAGAGCGGCCCCGAGAGGTGGCTGCAGACGCTCGAGAGCACCTCGACCTCGTCGCCGCGCCGCAGGGCGACGAGCGGCTGGCCGTCGAGCTCGAGCCCGGTGAGCTCGCCCTCGGGCAGGGCGTCGAGCCGGGTGACGGCGTGCCAGCCGGGGCTGACGAGGTGCGGCACGTCCTCCGCGTGGTTCGCGCCGACGGCCTGGCGGTAGGCGAGGTGCCCGCCGATGAAGCCGCCGAGGCCGACGGCGCCGAGCCCTGCGAGGCCGAGGAGCTTGGCGCTCGCCTGCTTCCCCCGCACCCGCTGGAGGTACGAGGCGCCGTAGAGGCCCGTCGCCACGAGGTTCGCGACCGAGTGCACGAGGCCGGTGCGCTTCTGCTGCTCGTGCGACGCGGCCCAGTCGACGAAGCCCGCGAGGGCGGCGGGGGCGACGGCCAGGACGCCGACGCCGACCAGCGCTCGCGACGCCTTCTCCTGGCCGGGCATGAAGTCGAGCACCGCCGAGCTGATCCACGCGCCGGTCGGCACCAGCACCAGCACAGGGTGCAGCGGGTGCCCTGCGGGCACGCCGTGCAGCAGGTCCTTGAGGGCGCGGGGCTGGACCACGGCGTCGACCACCCCGGCCACCTTGTCGATCAGCGGGTCGAGCTGTGAGGCGTTCTCGACGGCGCTCAGCGCCTCGACGATCTTCAGTTCTCGCATGGCTGCTCCTCTGGTCGGGGCTCCGGTGCCCTGGGTGTCGGTGGTGGCGGCGGTGGGTGGTCGCGGCGGCCGGCCGGCCGGCGATGGTCTCCGTCTACTCCGCGGCGTCGGCGGCGGCACGCGAGCCACGACGCGACCCGGCACGGGCGACGAAGAAGAGCACCGTGCCGACGGCGAGCAGGACGGCCCCGAACAGCCACACCCGGCCGCTCTGCTGGGTGAGCAGCAGCACGCAGGAGGCGGTGCCCAGCACGGGCACGGCGGTCCAGACCCTGAAGTGCGAGTGCTCCACCCGGTCGCGGCGCAGCACGAGCACGGCGACGTTCGTGCTGATGAAGACGAAGAGCAGCAGCAGCACGACCGTCTCGGCCAGCACGCTGATGTCGCCCACCGTGGTCAGGACCATCGCCACGGCGGTCGTGACGAGGATCGCGGCCCACGGGGTGCGGCGACGCGGCAGGACGGCAGCGAGCGGGCGGGGCAGCAGCCCCTGGTCGGCCATGCCGTAGGTGACGCGGCTGGCCATGATCATCGTGAGCAGCGCACCGTTGGCGACGGCCACGAGCGCGATCAGGCTGAAGATCCACTCGGGCACGCCGACGCCGGACGCCGAGACGACGGCGAGCAGGGGGCCGGTCGAGTCGCTGAGCTCCTCGGCGGGCAGGGCGATCGAGCTGGCGAGCCCGACGAGCACGTAGACGACGCCCGCGGTGGCGAGCGAGGCGAACAGGGCGCGGGGGTAGACGCGGCTGGGGTCGCGCACCTCCTCGGCGACGTTGGCGCTCGTCTCGAAGCCGACGAACGAGTAGTAGGCGATGATGGCGGCACCGAGGGTCGCGATCGCCGGGTTCGCGTCGACAGGGAACTCGCCGACGCGGCCGACGTCGCCGCGCCCGCCGCCGAGCATGATCGCCACCACGGCGATCACGACGACGAGGCCGCTCACCTCGATCACGGTCATGAGGACGTTGCCCTTGAGCGACTCGCTGATGCCCCGGGCGTTGAGGCAGGCGACGAGCGCGAGGAACGCGATCGCCGTGGGCACCGCCGGCAGGTCGACGAAGGTGCCGAGGTAGTCGCCCGCGAAGGCGAGCGAGAGGCCGGCCGCGCTGGTGACGCCCGCGGCCAGCATGCTGAAGCCGACGAGGAACGACACGAGCGGCGCCTTGTACGCTCGCTCGGCGAAGATGGCGGCCCCGCCGGCCTTGGGGTACTTCGTCACCAGCTCGGCGTACGAGCCGGCGGTCAGCAGCGCGAGCAGCAGCGCCAGCAGCAGAGGAGCCCAGAGCGCGCCGCCCACCTCCGCCGACAGCGTGCCCATCAGCGCGTAGATGCCTGCCCCGAGCACGTCGCCGAGGATGAAGAGGTAGAGCAGCGGGCCGGTGATGGCACGCTTCAGCGCGGTGCCGCCTCCGGAGCGGCCGCCCGAGTCTCCGTCGGGGCCGACGGGAGCGGCGTCGGTGGGGGCAGGGGTCGACATCGGTGTCCTCCGGAGGTCTCGTCGGCGCACTCGTCCGGTCACGGCGGTGCGCAGACGATCGTGGTCCGGCTCGGGGCGCGAGGGCCGTTCTGCGCGAGGGGCTTGCGCCGCAGGTGCGCGACGTGCAAAGCAGGAGGCGCGGGCAGGCCTGCGAGGGCCTGCCCGCGCCTCCTGCGCTCGCCCCTCGCGCACGACACCCCCTCCGCTGCAGCGCACCCCTGAGATCGGGGGCGCAGTGCACCGAAGGGGGTGTGCCAGGTCGGGTGGCCGCCTGCTCGCGGGCGGTCTAGCGGGCGGTCTCGCCCGCGTCCGCGATGCAGCTGAGCGCCTGCTGGCCGGCGTCGGACTGCTCGGCCGACGCGTCGGACGAGACGGGCCAGGTCGACGACGACTGCGCGTCCTCGTTCACCGACTCGAAGGTGCCGTCGAACTCGTCGGACTCGACATCCCCGGTCGTGGTCCAGAGGCCGACCGTCTCGCTGAGCACGTTGTTCTCGCCGACGGGGGCGGCGACGTACCAGGTGCCGTCGTCCTCACGGGCGTAGGCGAGCAGCACGTCGTCGTCGACCTCGTCGCCGAGCGCGTTCAGCGCGCTGTCGAGCACGCGGGTGCAGTCGACCTGGTTCGACTGGGCGGGGCTGGTCGCCGTCTTCTCGCTGCCGGGCACGTCGCCGGCCGGGTCGGTGACCTGCGCGCCTCCGGTGCAGCCCGTCAGCGGCAGCAGCAGGAGGGCGGCGAGGGGGAACAGCGTCTTCTTCGTGATCATGGGGCGACCGTACGGCGACGGACGGCGCGGCGTCCGCATTCACAGGAGGTCGTGCCCTGGTCGGGCGCCGAGCAGTTCACGGCCGCCCACGCGTGCACGGGTGCCGGCCCGCTCACGGGCCCGCGACGAAGCACGCGCAGACGGCGAGCAGGTCGTCGCACGCGTGCTTCTCGAGCGGGTGCCCGATCAGGGTCGCCTGGTAGCCGGGGCCCACGCGCTCGACGAAGCCGAGCAGCGCCGCGATGTCGTCGTCGGGCAGGCGACGGTCGAGCACGCGCCACTGGCCGTCGTCGATCATGTGCAGGTGCACCTCGCTGACGTCGGTGAGGGGCACGCGGTCGAGCTGCTGCGTCGTGGAGGCGGGGTGTGCGTCCACGTCAGGACCCCTCCGGGACCCGGCTGCCGCCGACGACGTCGTCGAGGCACGGGCTCCGGCGGGCCGCGACCTGCTCGTGTGAGGAGGGGAGGCGCCACGACCGGGGCCGTGAGCGGCGGCCGACGGGTCGGAGACGGGTGCGGTCGGACAGGTCGGAGCTCGTCGTGCCGGCGGAGATGTCCATGGTGCGTCCTCGGGGTGTCGCCTGCCGGCGCCCTGATCGCCAGCAGTGGGACGGTCCACGTTAGGCAGGGGACGCGCCCGGCGTCAGGCCCTTGACAACCGCGTACCCCGTCTGCTCATCGGGGGACACGGCCCGATCCTGCACGAGCCCCGCGGCGGAGGCGCTGCACGAGACGAGGAGGCGCGGTTCGCTATAGTGGGGACACCCCGCTCCTGAGCGGGCCCGCCGCCTCCTGGCGGCTGCGCGAGTGTAGTTCAATGGTAGAACTCCAGCTTCCCAAGCTGGTAGCGCGGGTTCGATTCCCGTCACTCGCTCCACTTCCGCCTCCCCGCCTCCCCGGCGCCCCGCCGTTGCCGCACAGACCGGTCTCGCGCAGGTCAGAGCCAGCCCGTCGACGTCCTCGGGCCGGGCGGCTGCACCTGCCCCGCCTCCTCGGAAGGACCACCATGGACGTCCTCCGCGAGGACAGCGGCGAGCACGGACGCCGCGCGCCGACGGCGGCGACGGTCCGCCGCAGCCCTCCGCTCGGGCGACGGACGATCGCGGGGATCGTGGTCGCCACTGTCTTCTCGGGCGTGGTCGTGCTGCTGGTGGGGCTCTTCCTCCTCCGGATGGTGATGCAGGTGGTCTTCGCGACCGAGGGCGACGTGCCCGACGCCTCCTCGATGGACCTGCCCGTCGGCAGCTCGGTCACGGCGAGCGAGACGAGCTGCGGGTCCGGCGGGTGCTGGACGGTGTTCACCGTGCGGCCGCCCGACGGCACCTCGCCGACCGAGCTGGCGCGACAGATCGAGGACGAGCACGGCGACGGCATCCCGGGCGACCTCCTCGACCCCCGGACGATCCAGGTGTCGACCGAGGTGCGCGCGTCGGACGTCGCGGTGCGCGGCAGCTTCTGGTGAGGCCCGGGCCGCTACGGTGCGAGGAGCACGGGAGGAGCCGCACATGACCTGGCAGATCGAGGTCGTCCCCTACGACCACCCCGAGGCCGACGAGCTGCGCCGGGCCCAGCGCCGTGAGCTCGACGAGCGCTACGGGAGCGACGACCACGAGCCGGGAACGCCGCCCAGCGCATCGGACGTGCCCGTCTTCGTCGTCGCACGCACCGCCTCCGGTGCCGCGGTCGCGTGCGGAGGGCTCCGCCCGCTGCCCGACGACGTCGCCGGGCCCGGCTCGGTCGAGGTGAAGCGCATGTTCGTCGATCCGTCCGCCCGCGGCTCGGGGGTGGCCGTCGCGGTGCTCCGGGCCCTCGAGGAGGAGGCGCGCGCCCTCGGCGCTCGCCGCGTCGTCCTCGAGACGGGCACGTCGCAGCCCGACGCGATCCGCTTCTACGCCCGCGAGGGGTACAGCGAGGTGCCGCTCTTCGGGGCGTACGTCGGCAGCGGCAACTCGGTCTGCTTCGCCCGCGAGCTGTAGGAGGCGCGGCGCGCGTCGCCGAGGGCGGTCGCGTCCTCGTCCGGTCCGGTCCAGCTCGGTGCGGCTCTGCCTCGTCCGGCTGGCTCTGCGCCCAGGGCGGGTCTTCTGGCTCGAGGGCGGGTCGCGGGCGACCCGCCCTCGGCCTGGAACACCGGCCCTCGGCAGGGGTCGCTGCCGCTCGCGTGCTGGCCGGCTGCCACTAGCCTGAGCAGGTCGCGAGGGGCGACGGATCGAGGGGGACGACATGAGCGACGCACGAGACGACGAGCAGGGCCGGGCCGAGGGGCAGCAGCCGCAGCCGTACGGGCCGCCGCAGCCTCACGGAGAGCCGCAGCGGCCGCCGGCGTACAGCCAGCCGCAGCAGCCGCCGGCGTACAGCCAGCCGCAGCAGCCTTACGGCCAGCAGCCGGGATACGGCCAGCAGCCGCAGCCGTACGCCCAGCAGCCCTACGCCCAGCAGCCGTACGGCCAGCAGCCGTACAGCCAGCAGCCGTACGGCCAGCAGCAGCCGTTCGGCGCGCCTCCGGGGGTGTCCCCGCGCCTCGCCGACGGCTCCGTGCCGCTCTGGGCGCCGCTGTACGGCGCCGGGCCCATCGACTCGGTGAAGCGGTTCTTCCGCAAGTACGCCGACTTCAGCGGCCGTGCGAGCCGGAGCGAGTACTGGTGGGTGGCGCTCGCCACGGTCGTCGTCTGGTTCGGCCTCGGCCTGCTCTCGCTGCTGGCGGCGCTGCCCGGCATGGAGGTCCACGCCGACGGCTCGTCCGACCCGGGGCCGGGCTTCTACCCCTTCGCCCTCGTCTTCACGGTGCTGTTCTTCGGGACGATCGTGCCGTACCTCGCGATCGGGGTCCGACGGCTGCACGACGTCGACCTGAGCGGGTGGCTGCTGCTGATCAACCTGTTCCCGTACCTCGGCGGCATCGCGCTCACCGTCCTCGCGATCCTCGGCCCGAAGCCGGGCGGCGCGCGCTTCGACCGCCCCCGGCCCTAGCTCGAGGCCGCCAGGCGGCCAGGCGACGTGAGAGCGACAAGACGACGGGGTGTTCCGCGTCGTCTTGTCGCTTCACGTCGTCTTGTCGATCTCGCGTCGCTGAGCGGCGCGCACGCGTCGCGGCGCCTCGAGGCGAGGCGTCAGCGCGGGAGCGTCAACCGGAAGACCGCGCCGCCGACAGCACCGCCGACAGCTGCGCCGGCCGCTTCGCAGGTCAGGTCGCCGCCGTGCGCCCGCGCGATGCCGCGGGCGATGGGCAGGCC
>NZ_CAUPYL010000075.1:0-11282 GCF_963515265.1 uncultured Frigoribacterium sp. | reverse complement strand
CCGATCCTCCACAGCGGCCACGCGGGCCCGAGCCGCCCCCAGGCGGTCGGGGCCGGCGGGCGGTGGCGACCCGCGCCTCCTACCCTGGGGGTGCGTCCTCCTGGCGAGCGACGTCGGCGTCCGCGCCGCCACTCCCCCGGAGGCACCACCGTGACAGACCTCGACATCACCGCCCTGCGCGAGCGCATCGAGCAGCGGCGCGAGGCGATGGTGGCCGACCTGGTCACCTACGCGTCGCTCGAGACGCCCTCCGACGACGTCGACCTGCTCGCCCGCGGCCTCGAGTGGATCGAGCACTGGCTCGGCCGCACCGTCGGCGCGCCGGCTGAGCGCCGCGTGCACGTCGTCGAGGGCTACGGCGACACCGTCACCCTCGAGTACCCGTCGCCCACCGGCTCCGCCGAGTGGGTCTCGGCGCTCTGCCACTACGACACCGTCTGGTCCGAGGGCACCCTCGCCGAGTGGCCCGTCACCATCGACGGCGACCACATGACCGGCCCCGGGGTCTTCGACATGAAGTCGGGGCTGATCCAGCTGGGGCACGCCATCGCCGCCTCCGACGCCCTGGGGCTGCCCCGGCCGGGCGTCCGGCTGCTGCTCAACGGCGACGAGGAGATCGGCAGCCTCGCGTCTCGCAGCGCCATCGAGGCCGAGGTCTCCCGAGGAGGCGCGGTGCTGGTCTTCGAGTCCGCTGCGGAGGGCGCCGTCAAGACAGCCCGCAAGGGCGTCGGCATCTTCGAGGTCGAGACGTTCGGCGTCGAGGTGCACGCCGGGCTGCACCCGCGCTCGGGCGCCAGCGCCGTCGACGAGATGGCCCGGATCATCCTGCAGCTGCACGGCGCCGCCGACATCGACGCGGGCACCTCGCTCAACGTCGGCATCGTGCAGGGCGGCACCCGCACCAACGTCCGCGCCGGCCACGCCCGCGCCTCGGTCGACGTGCGGGTCACGTCGGCGGACGAGGCGGCGCGGGTCGAGGCCGTCTTCGCGGCCCTCGCGCCTCACGACCCGGTCGCCCGCGTCGAGGTGACCGGCGGCTGGAACCGACCGCCGATGGAGCGCACGGAGGCGACGGCCGCGCTCTACGGACGCGCCGCCGCCGTGGCCGACTCGCTCGGCTTCGAGCTGCGCGAGGTGTCGGTGGGCGGTGCCAGCGACGGCAACTTCGCCGCCGCGCTCGGCTGCGCCGTGCTCGACGGCGTCGGCGGTGTCGGCGGCGGGGCACACGCCCGCCACGAGTGGATCAGCCTCGGCGGCATGGTCGAGCGCACCGAGTTCGTCTCGGCGCTGTTCGTCGAGCTGGCGTAGGGCTCAGGGCATGGGCGGCCGTCGGGCAGCGGAGGGCGGCGGACGGGGCTGGCGAGCCGACCGGTCTGCCCGCAGGGGGCCAGCCGCAGGCCCGGACGGCCCTGTGGAGCAGGGTCCCGTGAGGCGCAGCAGAGCAGTACCGATCGGCATCGCCGTCATCACCGTCCTCGCCATCGCGGTGCCCGTGTACCTGGGGCGCGACCGCCCCGAGGCCGCCCTCGGCGAACCCGTGGAGACCCGCCTCTGGGCCCAGCCCGACTTCGAGGACGGGACCCTCTCGATCACGGCCGAGTCCCTGGAGCCGGTGACCGAGGAGACGCTCGACCGGTGGGAGCTCGACGCAGGCGGCCAGGACGCCTACGAGGCGCGCTTCACCGTCGAGCTCGTCGACGGCAGCTGGTCGGGCGACGGCAGGACGGGCGCCTTCGACAACGGAAAGTGGGTCGTCGGCGTCGACGGCGACTACGTGAAGGGCCCCAGCCGCCTCACCCCCGGCGGGTCGCGCCTCGACCGTGAGGACTGCCCGAACGACGCCGAGGAGACCGCGGCGGCCCTGCGGTCAGAGGGCACTGCGGACATCTGCGTGCTGCTCCTGGCGCCCGGCGGCTCGACCGTGACCGAGATCGGCTACTCCGGGGCGAAGAACGAACGGACCCGCAGGAGCACGGCCGGCAGCAGGACCGTCACCTGGACGGTCGACGCCGACGGGTGACCCGCCGTCCGAGGCGGGGCCGGCGACCTCGCCGGGTGAGCAGCGTGATCCGATCGTGATCGGACCGAGGGCGATGTCGTCCTCGGAGACGATCGACCGCCTCCTCCGGCTCGGTACCGTGGGCGCAGGCACCCGGGACGACGGGTGACGGACCACGGGGAGAGCCATGACGCACCGCAGACGCAGGACGACGACGGGGGCCGCTGCTCTCGTCCTCACCGCACTGGTCGCGCTGACGGGGTGCGCCGGCGGCGCGGCCGGCGACGACGACGACGACGTCACGACAGGGCCGACCGAGACCGTGACCGTGCCGCCGCCCACGTCGACGCCGGGAAGCTCGGAGTCGCCGACGCCGGAGCCGACCGAGACGGAGGTCGCCGCACCGCTGGTGAGCATCCCGACCGACTGCACCCAGATCGTGGACGAGGCGACCTACGCCGCGACCTTCGGCGAGATCCCCCTCAACCCCGAGAACTTCCCCCGCCGCGACGGCACTGCGCGGGGCGCCCGGACGGCCTCCGTTCCCGAGGCCGGCGCGCAGCCGTTCCAGATCGTCGACGCCGCCGCCGAGCTCGACTGCTACTGGCGGGATCCTCGAGCAGACATCTCGGGCATCGGCGTCGTCCTGGGGCGGCTCGACCAGACGACCGCCGCCTCCCTGCTCGACCAGGTCGCCGCAGCAGGCGCCACCTGCGAGGAGGCGCACGGCGGCCAGCTCTGCCAGCAGCAGGTCGCGGTCGAGCAGTACCCGGTCGAGGCTGCCGACACGTGGTTCGTCCGCGGCGACTTCTACATCGCGGTCGACCAGATCAACGTGCCCACGAACGACCTGATCGGCTCGATGCTCGCGCACCTCGAGAGCTGACTCCGGTGTGGCCGCCGTCCTCGCGAAGAACCGCGTTCCGAACCATGAACCGGGATAGAACGCGGTTCATGGTTCGGAACGCGGTTCGAGGAGGTGGCGGAGCGCAAGCAGCAACGCCTACAGCACGCTCTTCGGCACGCGGTGCAGCGTCACGGCGCCTACCGCCGCGAACGGGTGCAGCGGGTCCGGGGCGACCGACCCCGTCGGCCCGCCCAGCCGGGAGTGCCCGACCGCGCTGAGCACGGCGTAGGCGTCTCCCCGCGACCAGCCGTGGTCGTCGACGAGGAACGCGAACGCGTCCTCGTAGCCCCGCCGGACGCTCTCCTGCACGGGGTCGCCGAGGCCGACGAAGATCCAGTCGTCAGCCGTCTCGATCCGCGGCGCCCGCAGCCCGAGCCCCTTCACGAGGTCGATCGACACGACCGCGGTGCCCTGCGCCTCGATCGCCACGAACGACGACTCGCCCTCCGCCATGATCGCGTGGACGTCGCCGATCGACAGGTACGCGCCCTCGACCATCACGGGCAGGTAGACGGTCGAGCCGATCGTGTTCTCGGTGACGTCCATGTTGCCGCCCTGCGGGTACGCGGGCATGATCGTCGAGTTCTCGCCCTCGGCGGGCGCGGTGCCCATGCAGCCGATCATCGGCCGCGCCGCGAAGGTGTGCCGCGACGTCACGTGCACCCCGTCGGCGTCGATCGGCACGCGTCGGGTGAACATCTCGTCGCCCATCACGTGCTGCAGCGCTCCGGAGCCGGGCAGGCTGACCGACCAGCCGTGGTCGACCAGCCGGATGTCGTGCACCGTGACTGCGAGCGCGTCGCCGGGCATCGCACCCTCGACGAAGACGGGCCCGGTGACCGGGTTGATCGGCACCGACAGCTGCGCGAGGTCGTGGTGCCCGTGCAGCTCGGCGTAGACCGCGTCGCTCGTCTCGAAGCCGATCGTCTCGCCGGTGCCCGGCGTGATCCGCAGCACCGGCTCGACGGCGGCGCTGAAGCCCGGGCGGCCGAGCTCGTTGCCGAGGAAGTGGTCGACGCCGTCGAGCTGCCCAGAGGAGGCGCGGGCCGCCTCGCCGAGATCGTCACGAGCGCCCGAGAGGGTCGGGCCGACGCCGACGCCGTCGCCGCCGCTCACGCGTCGTGCCGCTCGGAGTCGGCGGCCGGGGTCGACGCGACCGCGGCGTCGTCGGCGCCCTGTCCCAGGGTCGGGGCGGCGCCTCCTCGGCTGCGGTAGTACAGGAACACGCCCGCGCCGAGCACGAGCCAGATCAGCCCGCCGATCTTCGCCTCGGGCGCCGCGTTGACGAGCACGTAGCCGATGATCAGGAACCCGATCACGGGCACGACGAGGTGCAGCAGCCAGTTGCGCGACTTCTTCTTGACGACGTAGTGCACGACGACCGAGACGTGCAGCAGCATGAAGCCGAACAGCGCGCCGAAGTTCACCAGCGAGGCGATCACGTTGATCTGCCCGACGAAGAAGAGCACGAGCACGGCCGACAGCGCCGACACGACGAGGATCGCGGCCTGCGGCACCTTGCGGGTGTTGATCTTCGAGAGGAACGCCGGCAGCTGCTTGTCACGGCTCATCGAGAACAGGAGGCGCGAGGTCGCGGCCTGCGCCGCCATCGCGTTCGCGATGCCCACCGCGAGCACGTTCACGACGAAGAACGCCGTCGCCCAGCCGCTGTTCGACGCGGCCCTGACCAGGTCGAAGAAGGCGTTGCCGGCCTCGCCCTCGGGGAACGAGTCCCGGCCGCCCGCGAGTGCGCTGGCCAGCCAGGTCTGCAGCACGAAGCAGAACGCGACGATGAACAGGGCGATGATCATCGCCTTGCCAGCGCCTCCTCGCTTGCCGGTGCTCTCCTCGGACAGGGTCGAGATGCCGTCGAAGCCGAGGAAGCTCAGCACCGCGATCGACAGCGCCGAGGCGATCAGGGGCGCGGTGACCTTGCTCGAGTCCCAGATCGGGTCGGTGGTGAACTCCGCGCCGGGGATGGTGCCGTTGTTCAGCGCGACCACGGCGATGATCACGAAGATCGCGATGAAGACGACCTCGATCGCGAGGAACACGCGGTTCATCATCTTGATCGAGCTGATGCCGAGCAGGTTCACCGCGGTGTTGATCGCCACGAAGATCAGCGCCCACATCCAGCGCGCGCTGCCCGGGAAGATGCCGATCATCGACTCGGCCGCGAACACGTAGAGCAACGTCGGCACGAGCAGGTAGTCGAGCAGGATCGCCCAGCCGGCGAAGAACCCGGCGATCGGGTGGATGCCGCGGCCGACGTACGAGAAGACCGAGCCGGCGAGCGGGATCGACTTGGCCATCTGCGCGTAGGCGAGCGCCGTGAAGATCATCGCGACGAGGCCCACGAGGTAGACTAGCGGCACCATGCCCGACGACGCGTTGTAGACGGTGCCGAAGATCGCCCACGGCGCGATGGGCACCATGAAGATCAGGCCGTAGATGAGCAGGTCGACGGTCGAGACCGACCGCTTCAGCTCCTGCTTGTAGCCGTACTGCTCGAGCTGCTGCTGGTTGCTCAGCTCGGGTGACGCGGTCTTCTCGGACATGGTGTCTCTTCTCGGGTCGAGGCGGGTGAACGACGAGGAGGTGCGGTGGGGGCGGGGCGGAGGAGGTGCGGGAGGCGCGGGTCGCGTCGGTTCAGGGAGCGCGACCCGCGCCGGTCAGGGGGGTCAGGCGCTCTGAGGTGCGGCGTCGTGCTCGCTCAGGTCGTGCTCGCCGAAGAACTCCGCGACGACGCGGCGGAACTCCTCGGGCTGCTCGAGGTGGCTGCAGTGGCTGGCGCCGGCGAAGACGTGCGAGCGGACGTCGGCGATGCCGTCGACGAACGGCTGCCAGGTGGCGGGCGTCGCCTCGTCGTGCTCGCCGGCCACGACGAGGGTCGGGGCGGACACGCGCGGCAGCCGGTCGACGATGCTCCAGTCGCGCATCGTGCCGATGACGTGGAACTCGTTCGGCCCGTTCATCGTGTGGTAGACCGTCGGCTCGGCCTCCATCTGCTCCTCGCTGTCGACGAAGTCCTGGGGCATCGGGACCACACGGCAGACGTGGCGCTCGTAGAAGACCTGCGTCGCGGCGAGGTACTCGGGGTCGGTGGTGGTGCCGGCGTCCTCGTGACGCTGCAGCGCCTCCTGCGTCTCGGCCGGCAGCTGGGCCCGCAGCTCGGCGGCGCCCTCGACCCAGAGCTGCATCGAGGCGGGCGAGTTGCAGATCGCGAGGCTGGCGAGCCCGGCGGGCTGCCGCACCGCGATCTCGGCGCCGAGCATGCCGCCCCACGACTGGCCGAGCACGTGGAAGCGCTCGAGGCCGAGGTGCGCCACGACGGCGTCGAACTCGGCGACGAAGAGCGCCGGGGTCCAGGTCTCGACGGGGGCGCCGGGGCGGTGGCTGCTGCGGCCGCAGCCGAACTGGTCGTAGTGGACGACCGTGCGGCCGGTCTCGTCGGCGAGCGCCGCGAGGTTCCGCAGGTAGTCGTGCGCCATGCCGGGGCCGCCGTGCAGCACGACGAGGGGCAGGGCGCCCGCGCGCGGCTCGTCGGGCGTGGTCACCTGGAGCCAGGTGTGGCCGTCACGGAAGGGCAGGACGTCGGCGGTGCTCGTGGACATGCGAGAGAGCATGCACCCGGAAAGGTCTCGTGCCAAGACCTTTCTTCGTGACTTAATGTGGCGGTAACAAAGAGACGCAGCACATGAGGACGCAGGCAGGGGCAGGGCGGATGACGACGAGCGAGACGAGCGCCTCCGGCGCCCTCGACGCTCCCCTCGAGCCGACCACGCGCGCCGACGACATCACCGACCGCCTCGTCACGGCCATCGCGACCGGCGAGTACCTGCCCGGCCAGCGCCTCCCCGCCGAGCGCGAGCTCGCGACCTCGCTGCGCGTCGGCCGGATGACGGTGCGCCAGGCGCTCGCCCGGCTCGTCGAGCAGGGCCTGATCGAGACGCAGCGCGGGCGAGGCGGCGGGTCGTTCGTGCTCGCGCAGGACGCTCGCCCCGAGCAGGACGCCCGGTCGACATCCGCCGTCGCGCAGCGCACCCTCGCCGCCCGGTGGTCGGACCTCAGCGACACGAGCGCGGCCATCGGCCGGCTGCACGGCACCGTCGCGGAGGCGGCGGCCGAGAACCGCACGGACGCCGACGTCGAGCTGCTGCACGAGCGGCTCGAGTCCTACCGCGTCGCCGACTCGGGGCTCGCGTCGCAGAAGGCGGACGAGCTGCTGCACATCGCGATCGCCGAGGCCGCCCACAACGCCGTCCTGCGCGACGTCCTGCTCGAGCTGGAGGCGCGGGTCAGCATCGCCGCGCCGGCCCACCCCTGGGGCGGTCGGGACGGCATGCGCGAGATGGAGCTGCGCGCGCTCGCCGAGCACGAGGCGATCGTCGACGCGATCAGCGCGGGGCGGGCACGTGAGGCGGCGGCGCTGGCTCGGGCGCACGTCGGCATCGACCTCGAGCTGCTCGAGCGCGTGGTGCGCGGCGACGCCGCTGGCGGCGGCTGAGGTCTCTCTCTCGCCTCGAACCGGGTTCCGAACCATGAACCGCGTTTTATCGCGGTTCATGGTTCGGAACGCGGTTCATCGCGCCTGCGCGGACGGGGGCGCGGTCGTCAGGACGTCGGTGCGGGCGCAGGCGCGGGCGCGGGTGCGGGCGCCCAGCCGAGCTCGGGCCCGAGGTGCTCGGCGAGGTCCGTGAGGATCTGCGCGTAGTCGTCCGGCTCGAGGGCGAAGGGCAGCGCGAAGGCGACCTCGTCGACGGCCTGGTAGGCCGGGTCGGCGTGCAGCGCGTCGGCGATCTCGGCCGAGGTGCCGACGAGGTCGGCGGCGAACAGCAGCTGCCCGGGGCCCTGCGGGACGCCCACCCGTCCGGCGCGTGACTCGGCGTACGCGGCGTAGCGGGCGCGCTGCTCCGGCGTCGCCGAGTCGGTCGGCACGACGACGAGGCCCTGCGAGACCCTGGCGGAGGCGCCGGCCGGGTGGGCGTCGCGGTACGCGTCGATCTGGGCGCGCTGGTTCACGGCGAAGTCGGTGCCCTGCTCGGCCTTCGTGACGCTCGATGCCAGCAGGTGGAACCCGTGCTCGCCGGCCCAGACCGCCGACCGGGTGCTGCCGACGCCGCACCAGAGCCGGTCGACGAGGCCGGGGCTGTGCGGCTGCACGACGTCGCTGAACTCCTCGATGCCGCGGCGGCCGGGCGAGGCGCTGACGACGTCGCCGCGGACGAGGTCGCGGAGGCGCAGGAGGCGGTCGGGACCGAGGTCCTCCTGGTCGAGGGTGTCCGGGTAGATCGCGTCGCGGTAGAGGTCGAAGTTCATCGGCGTGCCCGTCGAGAAACCGGGGTTCAGACGACCGCCCAGCAACACGTCGACCGTGCCGAGGTCCTCCGCCAGGCGGAACGGGTTCTCGGCGCCGATCGGCGTCACGGCGGTGCCCAGCTCGATGCGGCGGGTGCGCTGCGACGCGGCGGCCATGATCGCGACGGGCGACGAGATGCCGGGCTGCAGGTGACGGTGCCGCAGCCAGGCGCTGTCGAGGCCGAGCTGCTCGCCGCGCTCGATGACGCGCAGCGTGTCCTCGTGGCCGCCGGCCGGGGACACAGGGTCGAACGACCCGATCGTGAGGAAGCCGAGTCGCTGCAGCGGGGAACCGTGTACGGGCATGCCCCGAGTCTCGCAGAGCGCCCCCCGAGCCCCGCGCGTCGTCACGCCGGCGTCCGGGGACGGGACAGGCGTGGGCCCACGCCTGTCTCGTCCCACGACGCCTGCGCCGCGGCCCCTTCCACCCGCCCTGGCCCGCGACGTCCCCGTCGGGGGTGCCGACGGTGCTCAGCGACGGCCGAGCAGCCCCGCGAACGGCCGCTGCTGCTCGCCCTGCTGGGCGCCGAGGACGAGCAGGGCGCCCGTGAGCACCGGTGTAGCCCACTGCAGCAACTTCTGCTGACGCTGGGCGCTCGCGAGCTCGTCCGAGCTGCCGGCGCCCGGCTCGGTGGTGCCCTTCGCGCCCTCCTCGGCGTTCTTGGCCATCTGGGCGCCGACCACGCCCGACCACGCGGTCGTGCCGATGGCCGCAGCCGTGAGGACGAGCTTCAGCGCGGTGTTGCCGCGCGCCTCTCGCTGTCCGGCGAGCCGGCTCTTGTTCCCGGCGATGAGGCCGATCCCGCCGATGCCGTGCACGACGAGCGCGCCGACCTGGAACGGCGCCCACTTGGCCCAGCCGAGCGACGAGAGCGTGAGGCGCTCGACCGGGTCCTTCGCGCCCGCCGCTGCGCCGTTGAGGCCGACGGCGCCCATCAGGTTGCCACCGAACCAGGCCGCCAGGCCCAGGTCGTGCATGCTGCGGATGACCGTGTTGCGTCCTGCCATGGGTGTTGCCTCCTCGAGTCCGTGACGGCGGGCTGATCGCCGCCGTCACACCACGCTGCGCGCCCGCGCAGGCGATGTCCCGGGCTTGACGGGCGGCGGCAGAGGTGCTCCCCCGCACGGCGGCGGAGATGCTCTGCGCACGGCGCGGGGCCCGCGCCCCGCCGCTCGTGAGCGACGGCACGCGGGCCCCGTCCTGTGCGGCCGGGCGGCCGCCTCCTGCGCTCAGCCCGCGGGCAGCGGGCCGTAGTACGTCGGCGCCGTGCGCGACTGCGACGGACCGGTGGCCTGCTCGAACGCGTAGGCGAGGCCGAGCAGGTCGCCCTCGGCGTAGTCCCGCCCGAGGAACTCGAGGTTCACGCCGGCGCCGGTGACGGTGCCGTCCGCGTCGGTCGCCTGCCCCATCGGGACCGTCACGGCCGGCATGCCCGTGTTGGGGCTGAGGCGCATGTTCGTGCTGAACGCGGCGTAGGGGTTGCCCGACGGGTAGATCAGCGTGTCGAGGTCCTGGTCCTCGAGCATCGACGTGACCAGGGCGTGCCCGTTCGCGATGGCCGTGGTGTGCGTGCCGGTCGGGCCCGCCCAGCCCTGGTAGGTCGCCTCGGTGACGGCGTCGCGAGACCGGTAGGTGCCGGCCCGCGACGGCACGTACTTGCCCGACGCCAGCACGCCCTGCAGCGAGCGCGCCTCGACGTTCGGCGCCAGGTGCCTCGCGACGTAGGCGTCGAGGTCGTGCTTGAACTCGTTCGTGCTGCCGCTGCCCTCGGCGAGCACGGCGGCGAAGCCGCTCGGCGGCGTCGAGATCGGGACGACCGTCGCGCCCTGCGCCTGCAGGGTGACCAGCGCCTCCGCGAAGAGCCGGGCGGTGGTCCGGTTGGTGCTGACCATCGACGTCACGTAGCCGATGCGGGTGCCGGCGAGGGCGTCCGCGTCGAGGAAGCTCGTGTACGACTCCGGCACGAGGCCCTGCTGCTCGGCGGTGACCGGGTCGGCCGCGTCCACGCCGGTGACGGAGTCGAGCGCCACGGCCGCGTCGGTGACGGTGCGGGCGATCGGGCCGCCGGTGTCCTGCGAGAGGGCGAGCGGGATGATGCCGTCGCGGCTCGCGAGGCCCACGGTCGGGCGGACGCCGACGAGCTGGTTGAACGACGACGGGATGCGGATCGAGCCGCCCGTGTCGGTGCCGAACCCGATGCCGGCGAGGTTCGCCGCGATCGCCGCCCCGGTGCCGCCGCTCGAGCCGCCGGCCGTCTGGCTGGTGACGTAGGGGCTGGCGACCAGCGTGCTCGTGCCGGCGGGCTGGTACGACGAGAACTCGGACGCGAAGCCGAACGCGAACTCGTCGAGGCTCGCCTTCGCGAGGATCACGGCGCCCGACGCCCGCAGCCCGGCGACCATGGCCGCGTCGGTCGTGGTCTGGTTGCCGTCCCAGCAGCCGCAGCCGCCGGTGGTCGGCATGTCGACCGTGTCGTAGTTGTCCTTCACCGCGATCGGCACGCCGAGCAGCATGTCGGTCATCCCGTCGGAGGCGCGGGTCGCGTCGGCCTCGGCGGCCGCGGCGAGCGCGACCTGGCTGGTCGTGATGATCGAGCGCAGCGGCCGGCCGTTGCCCGCCGGGTCGACCTTCGTCGTGTCGTACGCGGCGATGCGGTCGAGGTAGTCCTGGGTGAGCTCGACCGAGGTCGTGACGCCGGCGTTCATCGCGGCCTGCATCGTCACGACCGACGCCTCGACGATCTCGAAGGGGCCGTCGTCGTACACGATGCGCTGCGACAGGGCGGCGACGTCCGAGATCGTGATGACCCCGTCGTCGTCGCCGTCCGCGACCGAGATGGAGCTCCAGCCCGAGGAGGCGCTGGTCGCCCCGAGCGCCGAGCTCAGCACCTCGAGGTCGTCGGCCGTCACCTGGCGGTCGCCGGTCAGGTCGAGCTCGACCCAGTACGGGGCGAGGAACGTGCCGGCGGCAGGTGCGGGCGCTGCCGCGGCGGCGGCGGCGGTGTCAGTGCCTGCGGC
>NZ_CAUPYL010000074.1:0-11373 GCF_963515265.1 uncultured Frigoribacterium sp. | reverse complement strand
GCCGCGGGCCGCCGCCGGGGAGCCCGACCGACACGGCAGCCGCCGCCGACGGGGCCATCGCGCCCGACACCGGCTTCGTGGCCGCCTCGGGGGCGTCGAGGAGGGCGTCGCGGATGATGCGCCGCGGGTCGTACTGCCGCGGGTCGAGCTTCTGCCACTCGACCTCGTCGAACTCGGGCCCCATCTCGTCGCGCATGCGGGCCTTGGCGCCGTTGGCCATGTCGCGCAGGCTGCGGACGAGCTGGGCCAGCTTCGAGGCGTAGCCGGGCAGTCGCTCGGGGCCGAGGAGGAAGACGGCGAGCACGCCGATCACCAGCAGCTTGTCGAACGTCAGACCGAACAGGGACACGCATGCAGACTAACGTCTGCCCCCGACAGCCAGCCCCTAGGCTTGGGCACCGAGGAGTGAGTGTGTCGCAGATCGAATCGAGCTGGAAGTTCGCGGAAGAACTCGTGACGGAGAGCGGACCGCTGGCCGAGGCTCGGCAGCACTCGCTCGAGGTCGGGGTCGAGGCCGTCTCCCCCGCCGTGGGCGCGCAGCTGGCCGTCGCCACCGCCTCGTCGCGGGCCCGCAGCATCATCGAGATCGGCACCGGCGTGGGCGTCAGCGGCCTCTGGCTGCTCGCCGGTGCGCCCGACGCGACCCTCACCTCCATCGACCGCGAGATCGAGCACCAGCAGGCGGCGCGCGACGCCTACCTGCGCGGCGGCGTGCCCGCCGCCCGGGTGCGCCTGATCACCGGCCGCGCCGCTGAGGTGCTGCCGCGCATGAACGAGAACAGCTACGACGTCGTCTTCGTCGACGCCGACCCCGGCTCGGTCATCGAGTACGTCGAGCACGGCCTCCGGATGGCCCGCCCCGGCGGCCTCGTGCTGGTCGCGCACGCGCTCTGGCACGGCGCGGTCGCCAACCCGGCGAGGCGCGATGCGACGACGACCGGGTTCCGCACCCTGCTCACCGAGGTCTCGACCTCGCCCGCCGTGATCAGCTCCCTGTCGACGGCCGGCGACGGCCTGCTCCAGCTCGTCAAGCGCTGACGGCCCCGAGCCCGGTGCAGGGCTCTCGCCGTCCGCACGCACGCCGACGCCCCGCCGGCCTGGGCCGACGGGGCGTCGAGGGTGATGCGGGAGGTCGTGCCTAGTCGCCGACGACGTTCGCCAGCGCGTCGTGGAGCTCTCGTGCTTCGTCGTCGTTGACCGACACCACGAGGCGGCCGCCACCTTCGAGCGGAACGCGCACGATGATGAGGCGGCCCTCCTTCACGGCCTCCATAGGCCCGTCGCCGGTCCTCGGCTTCATGGCTGCCATCAGATAGTCCCCTTTCGCGAAGATTCAGATCCCATTATCCGTGATTGTGCGGCTGACACCTAAACAAGAGGAGGCGTCACCCGGCTCACGGGGGCGTCCAGTCGTACCCGTCCACCCACCAGCACCAGTCGATCCAGAGCCACTGGCCCGCCACGGCGAGCAGCACGATCGCGACTCGCCAGACCCTCGAGCGCGGCAGCGCGAGCACGCCGAGCAGCGGGAACAGCGGCATCAGCAGGCGCCAGGTGCTCGACTGCGGGAAGAACACGGCGAGCAGGTAGAGCGCGTAGGCGAGGCTCCACAGCCGGAGGTCGACGCCGAGTCGTCGTCCCCACGGGCCCAGCAGGAGCACCGCGAGGGCGATCAGCGAGATCACCAGCAGAGCCACCCCCAGACCACCCGGGAACCACCAGTTCGCCCCCTCGATCCAGGGCGTGAACGGCACCAGCGGGCCGTAGCCGATGTACGCCGAGCGCCAGGCGAGCTCCGTCTCGGTGTACGCGTCGAGCCTGCCGGTGACGAGTCCGGCGACGAGCAGCCAGCCGACCCCGAAGACGGCCGTCGCCACCGTGGCCGTCCCCGCGGCGAGCATCTCGCGGCCGGGGAACGGGTCGTCGCGTCGACGCCACCAGCGCCAGATCGTGTGCAGGCCGAGCGCCAGTGCCAGCGGCAGGGCGCCCGGCCGGGTGAACGACATGACCAGCACCACCGGCAGCATCGCCACGTAGCGCCGCTGCAGGAGCAGCAGCAGGGCCGCACAGAGCAGGAACAGGAACATCGACTCGGCGTAGGCGACCTGCAGCAGCGGCGACAGCGGCGAGGCGCAGAACAGCACCACGCCGAAGAGCGCGGTGCCCTCGGGCAGCACGTGTCGGAGGAGCTTGTAGAACAGGAGGGCCGTGCCGCCCGCGAAGACGGTCGACACGACCACGGCGAGGGTCGCGAAGGAGGCGCCGGTCAGCTCCATGAGACCGCGGACGAGCATCGGGTAGGCCGGCATGAACGCCCACGCGTTCTCGGCGACGTGGCCCGTCTCGGTGAGCGGCAGCGTCGACGGGTACCCGACCGCCGCGATGATGTAGTACCAATGGCCGTCCCAGATGCTGGCGAAGCTCGCGTAGTCCGGGCTGGCGAGCGTCCAGGCGTTCGCTCCCTGGCGCTGCGCGAAGCTGACGAGCAGGGCCGTGCTGACCACGCGCGAGACGGCGAAGACGCCGAGCACGCGGGCCCACCAGGGCAGCAGCCGCCAGCGGACGGTCAGCCAGCGGCGTGCGTCAGAGCTGCGCGAGGCCCGATCGGTCGACGACGACGCACGGGTCGACGACGCCGGGGACGGCCGCGTGGTCAGGCCGTCAGCCACGCCCGCAGTCCGCGCTCGTTGTCGAGGATCTGCTGCACGGGCACGCGCTCGTCGTCGTGGTGGGCCAGCAGCGGGTCGCCGGGGCCGTAGTTGACCGCGGGCACGCCGAGGGCGGAGAAGCGGGCGACGTCGGTCCAGCCGTACTTCGGCTTCGCCTCGCCGCCGACGGCCTCGAGGAACTGCCGGGCCAGCGGGGCGTCGAGGCCGGGGCGGGCGCCCGGGGCGAGGTCGACGATCGTCACGTCGAAGTCGGCGAAGAGCTCGCGGACGTGCGCGACGGCCTCGTCCGCGCTGCGGCTCGGCGCGAAGCGGTAGTTGACGTGCACCATGCACTCGTCGGGGATGACGTTGCCGGCCACGCCGCCGGTGATCCCGACGGCGTTCAGCCCCTCGCGGTAGACGAGCCCGTCGACCTCGACCTCGCGCGCCTCGTACGCCGCCAGCACGTCGAGGATCGGGGCGGCCGCGTGGATGGCGTTCGAGCCCACCCACGACCGCGCGCTGTGCGACCGGGCGCCGAAGGTGCGGATCTCTGCCCGCAGGTTGCCGTTGCAGCCGCCCTCGACCTCGCTGCGGGTGGGCTCGCCGAGGATGGCGAAGTCGGCCTCGAGGAGGTGCGGGTGCAGCCGTGCGAGCCGGCCGAGCCCGTTCAGGGCGTCCGACACCTCTTCGTGGTCGTACCAGACCCAGGTGACGTCGACCACGGGCTCCGTGAGCTCGACCGCGAGTCGGAGGTGGACGGCGCTGCCCGCCTTCATGTCGACGGTGCCGCGGCCCCACAGGTACTCGACCCCGTCGTCGTCGGTCTCGAACCGGGTGGGCAGGTTGTCGTTCAGCGGCACGGTGTCGATGTGCCCGGCGATCACCACTCGGCTGGCGCGGCCGAGCTCCGTCCGGGCGACGATCGCGTCGCCGTCGCGGAACAGCGTGAGGTGGTCGTGCCCCTCGAGGGTCTGCCAGATCGAGTCGGACACCGCCTTCTCGTTCCCGGAGACGGACTCGACGTCGCAGAGCTGGCGGGTGACGTCGACGGCGGACACGCTCAGGTCGAAGGGCGGCATGGACCCGAGTGTAGGGCCGGTGCCCGGCAGGTCGCCGGGCGGCGCCTCCCCGCCGCCCTACGATCGAGGGCATGACCACGGACACCTCCGCCGCCACCCACGCCCACGGGTACGGGCTCGCCACCGTCGCCAGCGACGGCAGCACGCTCGACACCTGGTTCCCCGCGCCGTCGCTCGGGCGGCTGCCCGCCGACCGCGACCCGGCCCTCGTGCCCGCCGAGATCGCGGACGCCGCCGGGCCCGACGCCCGTCGAGGCGTCGACCTCGTCCCGGTGACCGTCGAGATCGAGCTCGCCACGCCTCCTGCGTCGACCCCCGACGCCTACCTGCGGCTGCACCTCCTGAGCCACCTGCTCGTCGCGCCGAACTCCATCGACCTCGACGGCGTCTTCGGCCACCTGCCCATCGTCGTCTGGACCAACGCCGGACCGGTGCACCCCGACGACTTCACCCGCCTCCGTTCGTCGCTGCAGCGCGCCGGCATCGCGACGACGGGCATCGACAAGTTCCCGCGGATGCTCGACTACGTCACTCCCGACCGGGTGCGCATCGCCGACGCCTCGCGCGTGCGCCTCGGCGCCCACCTCTCGCCCGGCACCACCGTGATGCACGAGGGCTTCGTCAACTTCAACGCGGGCACGCTCGGCGCGTCGATGGTCGAGGGCCGCATCTCGCAGGGGGTCGTCGTCGGCGACGGGTCGGACATCGGAGGCGGCGCCTCCATCATGGGGACCCTGTCGGGAGGCGGCACCCAGCGCATCACCATCGGCGAGCGCGCGCTGCTCGGCGCCAACGCCGGCATCGGCATCGCGATCGGCGACGACACCGTCGTCGAGGCTGGCCTCTACGTCACGGCGGGCACCAAGGTCGTCGTCGTGGGCGGGACGCCGACGAACGACGGCAAGCAGCAGACGGTCAAGGCCGTCGAGCTCTCGGGCCGCCCGGGGCTGCTGTTCCGTCGCAACTCGGTGACCGGCGCCGTCGAGGTCCTGCCGCGCAAGGGCCACGGCATCACGCTCAACTCGCAGCTGCACGCGTAGCCGCGACGACAGGACGGGCGGATCCGTCGTCCCCGGGTCGTCATCGACGCCCGGTCGCGACGGACCCGCCCGTCTGCGTTGCTGGTGCCGCTGCTAGCGCTGCGGCCAGTCGCGCTGGGTCTCGCCCAGGTAGAGCTGCTGCGGGCGGCCGATCTTGGTCGCCGGATCCTGGTTCATCTCGCGCCAGTGGGCGATCCAGCCGGGCAGGCGGCCGATCGCGAAGAGCACGGTGAACATGCGCGGCGGGAAGCCCATCGCCTTGTAGATCACGCCGGTGTAGAAGTCGACGTTGGGGTAGAGCTTGCGCTCGACGAAGTAGTCGTCGGCGAGGGCGATGTCCTCGAGCTCCATGGCGATGTCGAGCAGGTCGTCCTTCACGCCGAGCGCGGCGAGCACCTCGGTCGCGCTCTCCTTCACGAGGCGGGCGCGGGGGTCGAAGTTCTTGTAGACCCGGTGCCCGAAGCCCATGAGCTTGACGCCGTCCTCCTTGTTCTTGACCCGCTCGACGAAGCGCTCGACGCCCTGGCCGCTGTCGCGGATCTCGGCGAGCATCGTGAGCACGGCCTCGTTCGCGCCGCCGTGCAGCGGGCCGTAGAGCGCGCTGATGCCGGCGGAGATCGACGAGAACATGTTCGCCTGCGTCGAACCGACGAGGCGGACGGTCGACGTCGACGCGTTCTGCTCGTGGTCCTCGTGCAGGATGAGGAGGCGCTCGAGCGCCTTCGAGAGGACCGGGTTCACCTCGTACGGCTCGGCCATCGTGCCGAAGTTCAGCTTGAGGAAGTTGTCGACGAAGCTGAGGGAGTTGTCCGGGTAGAGGAACGCCTGGCCGAGGCTCTTCTTGTGCGCGTACGCGGCGATGACCGGCAGCTTCGCGAGCAGGCGGATGGTCTGCAGCTCGACCTGGGCAGGGTCGCTGACGCTCATCGACCCCTCGTAGAAGGTGCCGAGCGCGCCCACCGCGCTCGAGAGCACCGACATGGGGTGCGCGTGGTGCGGCAGCGCGTCGAAGAAGCGGCGGAGATCTTCGTGCAGCAGGGTGTGTCGGCGGATGCGGGCGTCGAAGTCGGCGAGCTCGTCGGCGGTGGGCAGCTCGCCGTAGATGAGCAGCCACGCGGTCTCGAGGTAGGTCGAGTTCTCGGCCACCTGCTCGATCGGGTAGCCGCGATAGCGCAGGATCCCCTCGTCACCGTCGATGTAGGTGATCTTCGAGCGGGTCGCGGAGGTGTTCACGAACCCCGTGTCGAGGGTCGTGTAGCCGGTCTGCTTGGTGAAGCTCGAGATGTCGATCGACGAGGCACCCTGGGTGCTCGGCACGATCGGGAACTCGGCCGTCCCCCCCGGGAACTGCAGCGTGGCCTTCTGGGCGTCGTTGGCAGGATCAGTCACCCTGTCACACTAGCGGTCAGCCCTGGAGGCGCTCCACGGCCGCGGCGATCCGCTCGTCCGTCGTCGTGAGGGCGACCCGCACGTGGCGGCCGCCGTCGACGCCGTAGAAGCTGCCCGGGGCGACGAGCACGCCGCGCTCGGCGAACCAGTCGACGCTCGCCCAGCAGTCCTCGTCGCGGGTGGCCCAGAGGTAGAGCCCGGCCTCGCTGTGGTCGATGCGGAACCCCGCGGCCTCGAGGGCAGGGGCCAGGGCCGCGCGACGGGCCCGGTAGCGGTCCTTCTGCTCGCGCACGTGCGCCTCGTCGCCGAGCGCGACGCGCATGGCCTCCTGCACCGGGGCGGGCGGCATGAGGCCGGCGTGCTTGCGCACGGCCAGGAGCTGGCCGACCACGTGGTCGCAGCCGGCCACGAAGCCGGCCCGGTAGCCGGCGAGGTTCGACTGCTTGCTGAGGGAGTAGACGCTGACGACGCCGCGCAGGTCGTCGCCGACGACCCTCGGGTCGAGGATGCAGGGCGTCGGGCTGTCGGCCCACTCGCCCTCCCAGCCGAGCTCGGCGTAGCACTCGTCGCCGGCGACGACGGCGCCGAGCTCGCGGCCGCGCGCCACCACCGCACGCAGGTGCTCGTGGTCGAGGACGGCTCCGTCCGGGTTGCCGGGGCTGTTGACCCAGATCAGCCGGGTCGACTCCGGCCACTCGGCGGGGTCGTCGCTGGCCAGCACGTCGGCGCCGACGAGCGCCGCGCCGAGCGCGTAGGTCGGGTAGGCGGCGACGGGGTGCACGACGGTGTCGCCGGGGCCGAGGCCGAGCCACAGGGCCATGCCCGCGATGAGCTCCTTGGAGCCGATGGTGGGCAGGACGTTCGCGTCCTGCAGGCCGGACACGCCCCTCCTGCGCTCGTACCACTCGGCGACGGCCGCCCGCAGCGCGGGGGTGCCGGCGACCTGCGGGTAGGCGTGGGCGTCGGTCGCGGCCGAGAGGGCCCTGGCGACGACGTCGGGGGTCGGGTCGACGGGCGAGCCGACCGAGAGGTCGACGATGCCGCCCTCGTGCCGGCGGGCGACGGTGGCCGCCGCCGCGAGCGAGTCCCAGGGGAAGTCGGGCAGCGACAGCGCCACGATCGACCGGGGCCTAGGCCTGCGCGCCCTGCGGGGGCAGGGCGGAGATCACGGGGTGGTCACCCGCGATGACCCCGACCTTCGCCGCGCCGCCGGGCGAGCCGATCTCGTCGAAGAACTCGACGTTGGCCTTGTAGTACTCGGCCCACTTGTCGGGCAGGTCGTCCTCGTAGTAGATCGCCTCGACCGGGCACACGGGCTCGCAGGCGCCACAGTCGACGCATTCGTCGGGGTGGATGTAGAGCGAGCGTTCGCCCTCGTAGATGCAGTCGACGGGGCACTCGTCGATGCAGGCACGGTCTTTGACATCCACACAGGGCAGTGCGATCACATACGTCACGTTCGGGGGGTTCCCTTCACCTCGGGCAGAGGGTCCAGCCTAGCGCGCCGTCGGCTGGGTGCCGGCGGAGGAGGCGGTGGGCGCGGAGTCGGATGCGGTCGACGATGCGGCCGTCGACCCGGCGTCGGGCCCGGCGCCCCGCTGCGGCAGGGCGGGCCAAGCGATCACGACCATCGCGATCAGCAGGGGCCCGAAGGTCCACGCGTAGCCGGGACCGTTCGCCGGGACGAGCGCCGAGCCGCCCGCACCCGGCTGCGACAGCAGCGCCGCGGCGCCGAGCAGGCCGAGCGCGACCGCGACCGCGACGACCCTCGAGCCGAAGAGGAGGCGCATGCCGGCCAGCAGCGCCGCGGCCATCACCAGCGACAGCACGAGGCCGGACCAGATCGGCGTGCCGGCGACCGTGACGGTGCCCTGGTGGGCGACCGTGCCGAGGGCCCCGAAGACGGCCCCCGCCGCGAGGGCGAGCACCGTGGTCGCCACCCGGCCGCCGGTGCTCATGTCGGCGAACTCGGAGGCGCCGGCAGGGCCGGACGCACGGGAGTCGGGCTCCGGCACGAAGCGGAACGACTCGCTCGTGCCCACGGGCTGGACCGCGCCGTGAGGGAAGAGGATCCCCGCTGCTCCCCGGGGCAGGTCGACGACCTCCACCTGCGTCCGATAGCGGCGCAGGGCGGCCAGACGGCGGGCGGTGGAGGCACGGACGTCGACCGTGCGGACCGAGTCGTCGGCGGCGAGAGCCTCGGCCTCGGCACCCGTGGCCTGTTCGGCACCCGCGACGACGGCGAAGAAGGGCACGTCGGCCAGGCGCGCGACGCGCACGGCGGCCCGGTTGGCCCGGACGTGGTCGGGGTGGTGGTAGCCGCCGTCCTCGTCGTAGCTGACGATCGCCGTCGGCCGCACGGACTCGACCACGGCCTGCAGGTCGGACACGATCTCGCCGAACTCGGCCGCGCAGAAGGCGGCACCGTGCAGGTCGGGGGTCGGGCCGGCCACGCCGTCCGACCGCCAGACCATGCCGCTGTCGCGGTAGACCCTCGCCGGCAGCCCGTGGGTGCGCGCCTCAGGGTCGCCGAGGAACCGGTGGTCGCGGACGCCGAGGTCGCGCATCGCCTCCGCGATCTCGCCCTCGCGGTGGGCGGCGAGCGCGGCTTCGTCACCGCGCAGCCGGGCCAGGTCGTCGGGCATGACCTCACCGAGCTCGCCGCGGGTGCAGGTGACGATCGTCACCTCGGCGCCGGCGTCGACGAGGGCGGCGATCGTGCCGCCCGTCGCGATCGTCTCGTCGTCCGGGTGGGCGTGCACGAAGAGGACCCGCTCGGCCCGCAGGGCGGAGGGCTGGCCGGGGCGGGCGTCGCCCTGGCGGGCATCGGAGGCGGAGCCGAAGTACGTCATCACTGGACAGGATATGCCGCCCCGCACTATGGTCGGTCCGGCCCGGGAAGCTGGTGAGGTTAGCCTAACCAAACTACCCGGACCGGTCGCGGTCACCCCACCGCCGCACCCCCTCCTCTCGAAAGCCGTCGCCCGTGCTCGCCAACTACCTCATCGGACTCCGCGAGGGCCTCGAGGCCGCCCTCGTCGTGGGCATCCTCATCGCCGCCGTCGTCAAGCTCGGCCGCCGTGACGTCCTCCCCCGCCTCTGGCTCGGCGTCGCCGCCGCCGTCGTCCTCTCGCTCGGCCTCGGCGCCGTGCTCACCTTCGGCGCCTACGGCCTGACGTTCCAGGCCCAGGAGATCATCGGCGGCGGCCTCTCGGTCGTCGCCGTCGGGTTCGTCACCTGGATGGTCTTCTGGATGGCCCGGACGGCGCGCAGCATGCGCGGCGAGCTTGAGTCGAGCCTCGACCGCGCGATCGCCGGCGGAGCCTGGGCGGTCGTCGCGCTCGCCTTCCTGTCGGTCGGGCGCGAGGGCATCGAGACCGCCCTGTTCGTCTGGGCGACGGTGCAGTCGACCGGAGGCGGCGAGGCTCCCGTCGTGGGCGCCCTGCTCGGCATCCTCACGGCCGTCGCGATCGAGGTCGCGATCTACCGCGGGGTCGTCCGCCTCGACCTCCGTCGGTTCTTCACGGTCACCGGGTACCTGCTCGTGCTCGTCGCGGCCGGGGTGCTCGCCTACGGGGTGGGAGACCTGCAGGAGGCGGGCGTGCTGCCGGGCCGCACCTCCCTCGCCTTCGACGTCAGCGCCGCCGTGCCCCCGACGAGCTGGTGGGGCACCCTGCTGCAGGGCCTCGTCAACTTCACCCCGACGCCGAGCTGGCTGCAGGCTGGCGTCTGGCTCGCCTACCTCGCCGTCGTCGTCCCGCTGTTCGCGCGCGCCGCCCGCGGCGGTGCGTCCCGCCCGGCAGAGGCGACCACCGCCTCCCCGAGCGGCTCCCCCGCCGACCGACCCACCACCCGCACGACCGCAGGAGCACCACGATGACCCCTCGCCCCCTCGCCCTCGTCTCCGGCGCGGCGCTCGTCGCGCTCGCGCTGACCGGCTGCGTCGCGAACTCTCCCGGCGGCGCGGCCACGGCCGGCGCGACCGTCGTCACGGTCGACGGGAACGCCGACGCGTGCTCGCTCTCGGCCACCACGGCGCCGAGCGGCCCCGTCACGTTCACCGTGACGAACACGGGCGACGACAACACCGAGTTCGAGCTGCTCGCCTCCGACGGCCTGCGCATCATCAGCGAGAAGGAGAACATCGGGCCGGGCACCAGCGCCTCGATGACCGTGGCCGTCCAGCCCGGCGACTACGTCACGGCGTGCATCCCCGGCCTCGTCGGCGAGGGCGTCCGGGCGCCGTTCACCGTGACCGACTCGGGCGCCGACGTGACGCCCGCGGGCACCGAGAAGGAGCAGGTCGACGCCGCGGCCGCCGCCTACCTCGGCTACGTCAAGGACCAGGTCGGGCAGCTCGTGCCCGCGACCCAGGCCTTCCTCGACGCGTACACGACCGGCGACGACGACCTCGCGCGGAGCCTCTACCCGACCGCACGCGCCCACTACGAGCGCATCGAGCCCGTCGCCGAGTCGTTCGGCGACCTCGACCCGGCGATCGACTTCCGCGAGGCCGACGTCGAGCCCGGCACCGAGTGGACCGGCTGGCACCGGATCGAGAAGGACCTCTGGCAGCCGACCGTCGACGAGAACAGCGGCGAGGCGTACACGCCACTGACCGCGGACGAGCGCACCCGCTTCGCCGACCTGCTCACGGCAGACACGGCCGAGCTGCAGTCGGCCGTGACGGCGAGCGGGTTCTCGATCAGCATCGACACGATCAGCAACGGCGCCGTCGGCCTGATGGACGAGGTCGCCACGGGCAAGATCACCGGTGAGGAAGAGATCTGGTCGCACACCGACCTCTGGGACTTCCAGGGCAACCTCGAGGGCGCCCGCGTCGCCTACGAGGGCGTGCGCGACATCGTCGCCGACAAGGACCCGGAGCTCGTCGACCGCATCGACTCGCGCCTCTCCGCCCTCGAGGACCTGCTCTCGTCGTACGGCAGCCTCGAGGCCGGATACCCCTCGTACACGGAGCTGACGGACGCCGACAAGAAGAAGCTCAGCGACGCCGTCAACGCCCTGAGCGAGCCCCTCAGCGAGCTCACCTCGACGCTGGTCGGCTGACGGGTGCGCGAGGGCGGACGATGACGAGCGAGGAGGCGCGGGGCGCGACGAGCGAGACGGCCGCGGCCGACGGGACTCCGGGTCGCGGCGCCCCGTCGCGCGGGCTCTCCCGCCGCGGCCTGCTGGGCCTGATCGGCACCGGCG